>JADGEE010000042.1 GCA_016744535.1 Campylobacteraceae bacterium | reverse complement strand
TTCAAGTATAGTCTTGCTTTAGCTTTATCATTTATAAAAATGACTAAAATTGAATACGGTTTTATTAAAATTTAATTAGTATCGTATTTGAGTAAGCCTTTTGGTATATTTTTTGCTTTTTAGACTTAAAATTTCTAAAAGGCTATCTAATGACAAATATTGTAGCACCACCAACTCAAAATGTTAAAACAGAAAATAAAGAGATAAAAAACGATATTAATAGTAATAATATTGATGGTAATGAAGAATCAGAAAATAGCTTTTTATCAATTATGCAGACACAAATAGATGAGCTTAATAATGAGCCTAAAAAAGAAGTTAGTGAAATTAAGCTTAATTCTAAAGATATATTATTAAGTAAAAATAAATTATTAAATTCAACTAATAAAGATAATTTAACCCTGTTAGCCAAAAATAGCCTAAAACAAGAGATAAAAGTTCAAGAAGGTATCAGTGAGTTAAAAACTACTAATAAAATTGAAGATTTGATAAATATTGCAAATGAAAAAGGCTTAAATGTTAAAAAACTTGAAGTTTCAAAAATAAATATCCAAGAGTTAAATGAGAAACAAAAATTAGTAAACTTAAATAATTTAAAAAAACTTGAAGTAAAAAAAAGTGAGTTAGAGAGTAAAAATGTACTTGTAATGGAGAGTTTAAAAGATGAAAAAGCTCAAGAAATAAAAGATTCTTTACTTAGTAATTTACTTAAAGGTAATGCTAAAGCTGAGCCTCAAAAAGATAGTTTTGTAAATAGTCTTAGCTTAGAATCTCTACTGCAAAAAGATGAAAATATGGTAGGCAAGAGAGTAAAGAGGGATAAATTTTCTATTCAAGCACTAAAGTCAGATAAAATAACTGAACAAGTTGATGTAAAAAAAGAGATAAGTTTAGAGTTAAAACTTGATGGTAATCAAAAGACTAGTGAAGTTGAGGTTAGAAATAAGATGGTTGATGCAAAGACGACAATAAATCATTTTACTAATAATTTGAAAGAAAAAATGCAAGAGTATAAAGCCCCTCTTATGAAAATGGAACTTACTCTAAATCCAAAAGAGTTAGGGAATGTTGATGTTACTCTTGTAACAAGAGGAAATTCTGTTCATGTAAATTTAGCTTCAAATAGTCAAGCTATGCAACTTTTTGCACAAAATGCAACAGAATTTAAAAATTCTTTAGCAAATATCGGTTTTGATAATGTTGAGATGAATTTTAACTCTAATCAAAATAGTGAACAAGGTAGTCAAAATCCACAAGATGGACAACAACATCAGAAAGTTTTTAAATATTACGCAGATAACAATACAGATTTTTCATTAGAAGAGTTAAAAGAGTTAGAGCATTTAAATAGCATAGATTTGATAATACCAGATTACGCTTAGCGTCTTACATCCTCTCCCACTCATAACTTGTAATATTTTTTTTGTCTTTACTAAACTCAATTCCGATTAAATAAATCTCTTTAAAATTAAGATATTTTTCGTAATATTTTTTATCTTTAATCTGTTTTAATGCTGAATTTTTATTTTTATTAAATTCTATGACTTTAAACTCCATTATATAAACTCTATTTTTAAACTTTAGAGTTAAATCAATTCTGCCTAAATTTGTACTATCTTCAACTATTAAATCAAGTCCTAAAGCTGTAAAATAGCAGTAAAATATTGAAGCATAATAACCCTCATAATTTGCGATATTATTCTTTCTATACCAATCATTTGGAATTGAAGCAAAAAAAACATAAAAGACATCTCTAAATTTATCTAAATCATTTTTAACTAAAACTTCATCTAAATTATATTTATTATCCTCATTTTTGATAGGGGTATTTGTTAAATAACTAAGAATTGTATCAGTTAAAGAGTATTTTACTTCTAAATTTGGATAAGTTAAATAGTATTGAAGTATATTTCCAACTTTTTTAACATCTTTAATTGTTAAATATCCAGTTTGAAATAAAATAGTTTCAAATGCTATATTATTTACATCAAAACTATCAATAATTTTTTCTGAAATTTTGATTTTTTCTATATTTGGAATATAATAATTTTTATTTTGAAGTAATTTTATTAAAAAAGAGGGACTTCCTGTCTCAAACCAATAGTTTTTAAAACTCTTATTTTTGGAGATAAAAAGAAGTATATCAAATGGATTATAGACACTCTCACCTAGCCAATTATAACCGTTATACCAAAGTTTAACTTCATTTAAATCTACACCTTTTAAATGCTCTTTAAACTCTCTCTCTAAATCACTTTGAGTATATCCGCAAATATCAGAGTAATTCTCATCAAGTGTTATATCTTCTAAATTATTTAATCCACTAAAAAGAGAAACTTTTGAAAATTTACTAACTCCTGTTAAAAATACAAATTTAATATATTTATCATTTCCTTTGATAACTGAATAGATATTTTTAAGCTCTTCTCTAAGCTCTTTTGCTATTTTAGTATTTTCTATATTATCTAATATTGGTTTATCATATTCATCCACTAAAATTACTACTTTTTGGTTATATTTTTCATAAGCTAACTCTATTAATTGATTAAAATATTCTCTGACATCTTTAATTTCTTCACAATTTATCTTTAAATCTTTTTGATTTTTCTTTAATATATTTAATATTCTCTTTTTTAAATCATCTCTATCAAAAATAACACCACTTGTAAAACTAATTTTTATTACAGGATATTTTATGCTCCAATCGTATTTATCGTGAATATATAAATCTTTAAATAAATCTTTTTTAGCTTCAAAGATATCTTGTAAGGTATCTAAAAATAGACTTTTCCCAAATCTTCTTGGGCGAGAGAGAAAATAGTAATCACTACTTTTTATTAAATTAAGTGCTATTTTTGTCTTATCTATATAAATATAATTATTCTCTTTATCTCTAATCTTTGCAAATGTCTCTATTCCTATTGGTAATTTTTTCATAAAAAACTCTTTTTGACTTTATTATAGCAAATTTTAAGTTGGTATAATTTTTGCTTTTTAAACTTAAAATTTCTGAAAATTTATTTCAAGGAGCATAAGATGGCAGTAGAAGCAACAACCGCAAGTAGTAGTACGACTTCAATATACGAAAACCCAAAGTCAAAGTTAGGAACTGATGAGTTTTTACAGCTATTTTTAACAGAATTAAAATATCAAGACCCTACAGAGCCGATGGATAATGAGAAAATTCTTACTCAAACATCTCAATTATCAACTCTTGAATCAAATGAAGAGTTACAAGATAGTTTAAACTTATTGGCAAATGGACTTCAATCAAGTTCGCAATTTTCAATAATATCAGCAATTGGTAAAACTGCAAACACAGGTCAAGATAGTGTCCAAATTGAGGGTGGAAATAGTGTTAATTTTAGTATGTTATTTAAAGACCAAATTGATACTGGAACTATAAAAATTATAGATTCAAATAATAATACAGTAAAAACTATGGATTTAAGCACTCATCAAAACTCAAAAGGTAGTTTAGATTTTTCGTGGGATGCTACTAATAATGATGGTGTTATCGTAGATGATGGAAGTTATAAAATAGTTGCAAGTTATTTAAATACAAATGGTAAATCTAATACCTCTACACTAGGTGAACAAGAAATTCAATCAGTTAAATTTGATAATGGTAAAGCGTACTTAAAACTTGGTAGTGAATATATTTCAAGTGATGAAGTTAAGGAGATATTCTAATGATGCAATCATTTTACAATGGATATAGTGGTACAAAAACTCAACAATTTGGAGTTGATGCTTGGTCAAATAATATAGCAAATGTAAATACTAATGGTTATCGTGCAGATACTCCTGATTTTGAAAATATTTTTACATCATCACTAGAGGGTGTAAATGCCAGTTCACCAATAAGTAATACAAGAGGTTATGGTGTAACTGTAAGTTCTAATAGTATTGACACCTCTATGGGGTCACTTATAAATGCGGATGATAGTGATTTTAATATGGCATTAGGTACTAATAGAGGTTGGTTTGTTGTCGGTAATCAAGCTGGTGGAACTGATAATCAGTTTTATACAAGAGATGGTGCATTTAATAGAGATAGTTCAGGAAGTATTGTAAACGCAGATGGACAGTATCTCTATGGAGTTGATTTAGGAAAAATTTCTAATAATTCAATTATTCCTAACAATGACATAACAGCTGATATAAACACTCTAAAAACTGGCTCAACTCTATCACCTTTAAATATTCCAGAGGATTTAAGATACCCACCACAAAAGACAAGTTTTGTAAATAGTACCGTAAATTTAAATCCAGCAAGTTCACTTAAATCTACAACTACTGAAAATCTGTTAAATGCGAATTTAAATACTATTTATGGTGATAATAAAACAAGAATTAAAACAGGAACAGAACAGTTAGTTATAAATACAATTGACCCTGCAACTGGAGATAAAACTCCAACTACAATAGATTTAACCAATACAAATACACTTCAAGATTTAATAGATAATTCAGGTGGTTTAATTGGAATTGAGAGGAGTAATTTAACATTTATAAATCAAGCTGGAAGTGGAGCTAATTTAGAGATAGATTATGAAAATAGTTCACAAAATCTCTTAAAAGCTTTAGGTATTACTAGTAGCACAGTTGTAGCAGAGGGTACAACTTATAAAGGTAGTGAGCTTAAAACACCTAATACTACTCTACATACTAAAGTTTATGATGCCCAAGGTGTTGAATATGATTTAAAAGCTGATTATGTTTTAGATGAGAAGACTAATGCTGGTGAAAATTGGAAATTAACAACTGGAATTTATGATAAAGCTGGAAATTTAATCTCTGATGAGAGTAGTGGTTTTTTAAATTTTACAGGAAGTAGTGCGTCTAATACTCCAACTCTATTAGATGCTAATGGAGCAGAAGTTGATTCACTCTCAATTGCAAATTTTAATGGAGAGGCAATTACTTATAATCCAAAAGAGTTTACAGATGAGTTTGGAACTAAACAGACTTCAACTAATATCTATTCAGTTAGTGAAAAAATATCTAGTGAAACTGACGGAATTGCAGAAGGATTTTTGAGTGGTGTAAACATTGATGCAAATGGAATTATAACTGCTAATTTTTCTAATGCAAAAAGTGAAGTATTTGGAAGAGTTGGAGTTGCAAATTTTCAAAATCCACAAGGTTTAAAAAAGATTGGTGGAAATCTATTTCAAGAGACTGAAAATAGCGGAGACGCTCTTTCAAATTGGAATACTGATGGCGTTTTAAAATCAACTTCAATAGCTCAAGGTAAGCTCGAAACCTCTAATGTAAAGATGGATACAGCCCTAACTCAATTAATGATAATGCAGAGGGCATATTCTGCTTCGACTAAATCAATTACAACCGCAGATGATATGGTAAAAGAGGCAATAGGATTAAAAAGATAGATAATTAAATAAATCTCTTTGTTTTCTCATTTTTTGCTTTTTCAATATCTGTGTGTTCTAATATATAATTTGTAAGCATTAAAAAATCTTCTCTAGGATAAGACCTACCACCTTTATATGCGAAAGCTAGTTGAGGCTCGTCCCCCTCTATTATGTGATAGCCCCAATATAAAAGTTGAACACTAAATCTTATCGAAATTCCATCATCTCCTAATGGATCAATATAGAAAAATTTATCATCTGATTTTTTTATCTCTTCAAATGTTATTTTTAAAAGTCTATTTAAATTGGCATTACGCTTTCTCTCTTTTGGATAGAAATTATTTATTAAAACAAATAGATTAGCTTTACTATTTATTTCTCTTAAATCAAAAAAAGTTCTCTGAATTACTGAAGCATTTTTATTTATTCCTAATGGATTTAAAGTTGTGGGAATCAAACAATAATCAAATTTTTTTATTAACTCTTTTGGGTTTTCATTTAAATTTGGATTACAATCGCAAACTACAATATCTATATCTTTATAATTTCTCTCTTCCCATTCATCGTGATTTAATACAGTAATATTTGCCCCAACTTCATTTTTATATGATGGAATATAGACACCTTCACCTAGTAGAGTTCTTAAATTACTCTGTTTGTCTAAATCAATTAAAGCCACTTCATAACCATTTAAAGCCAATCCACCTGCTAAATGAGCACTTACAGTTGTTTTGCCAACTCCACCTTTTGCAGTAAATACGCCAATATAAATTTTTTTCTTAATTGGTTCAGGTTCAGGTAAATTATTTTTGCCATACTTCCAAAATATCTCCAACTTTCCATCTTTATACTCAAATAAAATTAAATTTTTAATTTCGGAAGTCTCTAAAAAAGTGATTACTTTGTTATAATATCCACTAGAAGAGATAAGATAACCACCAGCAAATTTTTTATCTTTTTTATTTGTAAGTTCTAAAAAATCTAAAAATTTTTTAATGTGACCAGTATGAAGTTTTGCTTTATGATTTTTAACTTGCACAGCATAAATTTTTTTACTTAATTTTGCTGTTAAATCATACCCTTTAGTGTTTGGAGTAGCTAAGTGAACTTCACAATTTTTATATTGATTCTCTAATACTACTTTTATATGTTTTTCAAAATCAAAGGCATTTTCAAATTGCATAAATTAATCCTTTTATAAATCATAATTTATTGTACTAATTTATACTAAAAAGATTATTAGATTTGAAGTATTTTTCTTATAAAATCAAATAAAACTTTTATAGGAAAATATATGTTAAATACGAAATTTATCTTTGTAACAGGTGGAGTTTTAAGTTCACTTGGTAAAGGTATAACTTCAGCTAGTATTGGTACACTTTTACAACACTCTGGTTTGAAAGTAAGCATTTTAAAAATCGACCCTTATATCAATGTAGACCCTGGGACTATGTCACCACTTGAACACGGTGAAGTTTTTGTGACCGCAGATGGTGCGGAGACTGACCTTGATATTGGACATTATGAGCGATTTTTAGATATTAATTTAACTAAAAATAATAATTTTACAACAGGTCAAATTTACTCTTCTGTGATTGAACAAGAGAGAAAAGGTGATTATTTAGGTAAAACGATTCAAGTAATTCCTCATATTACAGATGAGATTAAGAGAAGAATATTTTTAGCAAGTGAAGGTCAAGATATTTTAATAATTGAGCTTGGTGGAACTGTCGGAGATATTGAGGGGCTGCCTTTTCTTGAATCAATTAGAGAGATTAAACATACACTCGGAAGAGATAGAGTTATGAATGTTCACGTAACACTAATTCCATATATTAAAGTTGCTGGTGAGCTTAAAACTAAACCAACTCAACACTCCGTTCAAGAGTTAAGACGAATTGGAATTACTCCGCATATGTTAATTGCAAGAAGTGAAAAATCTCTTCCAAAAGATTTAAAGAGAAAATTAGCACTTAGTTGTGATGTAGATGATGATAGTGTAATTGAAGCGACCGATGCGGAGAGTATCTATAAAGTAGCACTTAACTTTTTAAGTAATGGTATATTAAAACCTATTGCAAAACATTTTCATCTAGCAGAGTTAAATCCAAATATGGACGAGTGGGATAATTTAGTTAAGAGTATTATATCTCCATCAAATAAGATAACTTTAGCTTTTGTTGGAAAATATTTAGATTTAAAAGAGGCTTATAAATCTCTAACAGAAGCTCTAATTCATAGTGGCGCTCACTTAAATACAAAAGTAAATTTAAAATGGGTTGATGCAGAGGAAATTGAAGCAAATGGAGCAGATACGGTATTAGGAGATGTAGATGCTATTTTAGTTGCAGGTGGATTTGGTGAGAGAGGTGTTGAGGGTAAAATAGAAGCAATTAAATTTGCTAGAGAAAACAGTATTCCATATTTAGGAATTTGTTTAGGAATGCAATTATCACTTATTGAATTTGCAAGAAATGTCTTAAAAATTAAAGATGCAAACTCTATTGAATTTGATAAAAAAACAAAAAATCCAATAATATATCTGATTGATGAATTTATAGATACAAAAGGCTCAAAACAGATAAGAACTCATAAAAGTCCAATGGGTGGAACTATGAGGCTAGGTGAATATGAGTGTAATATCAAAGATGGTACAAAATTACAAAAAGCTTATAGTGGTGCTAAAGTTATAATGGAGAGACATAGACATAGATATGAAGCTAATCCAAAATATAGAGAGAAATTTGAAAAAGCTGGAATGGTTATTAGTGGTGAATCAGATGGGTTAATTGAAACAGTTGAATTAAAAGACCATCCTTGGTTTGTCGGAGTTCAATTTCATCCTGAATTTACATCACATTTAAAGACTCCAAACCCAATTATTTTAGAGTTTGTAAAAAAGTCTTTAAAACTTAAGAAGTAAAAAAAAATAATTTCTTTCCTTTTTTATCTTTTTATTTAAACTCCACTTTATCTACTCTATTTTTTTTTCTAATTACAACTGATTTAGCTAATTTATCGTGCCAACTTTGCTTTTTTTTATCCCAAGCTACCCAAATAAATCCAATTAATAATGGAATTATAGAAATAATATAAGCGAAATATCTTCCTATACTTTGCCCTATTGTTAATTTATTACCTGTCTCTTCATCAACTACTTTTAAATGAAGCATCATTTTACCTGGGGTAGCTGATTTATAAATCCAAAATATTATTGTTGCAAAAAATGGAAAAATATAATTTAGTAAAAAATCTACAGATCCCAATATAATTTTATCGCTATAAAAAATTTGTTCTTCTCCATATACTATAAACATTATTGGCATAATTATTACTATAAGTAATATCATATCTATAATTGAAGCACCAACTCTAATCCAAAATCCAGCATATTCATACTCTTCATTTTTTAATTCCAAAATATTCTCCAAGCTTATTTTTTATAAAAAATTATACCATAAAAATCTTTTTATTTAACAAAAGATAATATCATATTAATTTAATAAAAGCTCATAACTACTCAATCTCTTAATTTAAATAAAATTAGTTATAATTGTTAAAAATTTTTAAAAGAGTCTAATGCCAAACAATATTAATTCATACATAAACAATAACCTTTTTACAGAAAAGTTTTTAAAAGATGATTTTAAAACTCTTCATAATTTTGATGAAGATTTAAGAGAAAAATTTAATAAATTAAAAGATATTTTTGATATTGAAAAGTTTAAAAAATTAAATGAAGCACAGTTAGAAAAAGAGTTTATCGAAATAGTTTTAGAAGATATTTTAGACTATTTTGTAATTCCTCAAATAACTAAAAAGTTTCAAGGCAAAAGTGATAAGCCTGATTTTGGAGTATTTAAAAATAGAGAGTTAAAAGAGAAGCATTTAAAAATTGATGATAAAAGCTCAAATGAAGATATTTTACTATTTTGTGAATCTAAAGCTTATGATATTTTACTTGACAATGGAAAAATTGATTTTAAATTAAATCCACACTTTCAACTAATGCACTATTTGACATATTTAAGAATCGATTATGGATTTTTAACAAATGGAAAATTTTGGAGATTTTATGATGTTAAAGATAATCGTGCTAATAAAGTATTTTTTGAGATAAATTTAGAGGAAATTATTTTAAATAATGATTTAGAGGCTTTTAAATATTTTTATCATTTATTTAAAAAAGATAATTTTATAGAATCTAAAATCGAAGAGATTATTAAATCAAATGAGTTTACAAAATTTGAAATTGAAGAGGATTTAAAGAGTGTAATTTACGGCAAAGATTCAATAATAGAGTTGATTGCAAAAGAGATTTATAAAAATTCAAACTCTAAAGATTTAAAATTAATATTTAATGATTCAATATATTTCACTTTTAGACTTCTTTTTATCTCCTATTTTGAGAGTAAATTTGAGCAGATAGTTAAAAACCATAAGTATTATAGTGAGTATTCACTTGACTCAATTTATGAGTATTTAGAGAATTTAAAACCTATGAAATTAAATGACTTTGTAGGTTTTAGAAAATTAAAAGAGTTATTTAATATCTTAAATAGTGGAGATGATGAGTTAGAAGTTCCTCTCTTTAATGGTGGACTTTTTGATTCCACTAAAACTAAATTTTTAAATCAATCAAGAGTTTTAAATAATTCAACTCTAAAAGAAATTCTCTATAAATTACTTAACTTTAAAGATGGGCTTTTTAGAAGAGATTTTAAAGCTTTAAGTGTAATTCATATTGGAAATATATATGAGGGATTATTAGAATTTGAATTGCGAGTTGCAAAAGAGAAGCTTTATTATATAGAAGTTGATAAGAGTGAGAATTACTATGATACTTACGATTTTGAGAGTATGAAAAAACTACAAAAAAATTTAATATTACTTGATGAAGTTGAGAGTAAGGAACTTTATTTAGTAAATCAATCAAATAGTAGAAAAGTTACAGCAAGTTATTACACTCCAAAAGAGTTGAGTAGTTTTATGGTTAAGAGTGCTATTGATTTAGAGCTTGATAAAAATAGAGATATTTTAAATATGAAAGTTCTTGATAACGCTTGTGGAAGTGGGCATTTTTTAGTTGAAGCCTTAAATTATATTACTCAAAGAGCTTATAATGAGATAAAAAACAATCTAAAAATGTTAAATTTAATTGAAGAAGAAAAAGTAAAAATAGAGCAAAATTTAAATGGACTTGAAAATAAAATAGAGTTAGATGAACTTTCTATTTTAAAAAGAATTCTACTAAAAAGAGTTATTTATGGAGTTGATTTAAATCCATTTGCAATTGAGCTAACTCGTCTTAGCTTATGGATTGATACTTTTATATTTGGAACTCCTTTAAGTTTTATTGAACACCATATTAAAGTTGGTAACTCACTAATAGGCTCAAGCATAAAAGAGTTAAACGATTATATAAATCAAAGAGAAGATAATTTAAATCTATTTACAAATAGTTTTGGTGATGAGTATAAAGAGCTTACAGTTATTTATAAAGAACTTGATAATTTAAAAGATACAACAGCAAAAGAGGTAAAAGAGTCTAAAGATAAATATATTTATGAGATTAAACCGAAATTAAAAAAGTTAAATAAAGCATTGAATTTTTTAACTTATCTAAAATTCAAAGAGTTAGAAAAAGACAAAGATAGATTAAAAGAGTTAAATTCAATAGATTTTGATATAGAGAGAGATATTTTTAGTGTTGATGACACTCCGCTTTTAAAAGATATTGATAGTTATAGGTTGAGATATGATTTTTTTAATTATGATATAGAGTTTCCTGAGGCTTTTAGTAATGGTGATAACGGTTTTGATGTGATTTTAGGTAATCCGCCTTGGGATAAAACTAAATTTGATGATAAAGATTTTTTTAGTCAATTTAGAAGTAATTATAGAACTATGAAAAACTTGGAGAAAAATGAAGTTAAAGAGACACTTTTAAGTGATGATGAAGTGTTAGAAAAATATGAGAGCGAAAAAGAGTATATTAAGAGTTCAAATGAGTATTATAAAAAATATTATCCATTAAATGCAGGTGCTGGAGATGGAAATCTGTTTAGATTTTTTATAGAGAAAAATTTATCTCTTTTAGCAAAAAATGCACACTTAACATATCTATTTCCAGCTACATTTATAAGTGAAGATGGTTCAATTAATTTAAGAAAGTATATTTTAGATAATTTAAAAATGAATCTTTTTTATGGATTTGAGAATAGAGAAAAATTTTTTAAAGATATTGATAGTCGCTTTAAATTTGCAATTATGCAACTTGAAAATAGAAAAGTTAAAAATCAAATTATTAAAACTCGTTTTATGCAAAGAGATACAGATATTTTAAATAGTAAAAAAAATATTTTAGAGTATGATTTAAAAACTATAAAAGCACTCTCACCAAATCACTATGCACTCTTAGAGCTTCAAAATCCAAAAGATTTAGAGATAATTAAAAGAAGATATTTAAACTTTAATCAAATTGATAGTAGTTATATAGACTTTAGAAGAGAGTTAGATATGACAAATGATAAAGATTTATTTAAAGAGGAGATTCAAAAAAATTTAATATCTCTATATGAGGGTAAAACGATATGGCAATTTAATCCAAATTTTGAAAAACCAAATTATTTTTTAAATATTAATGAGTTTGATAAGCGATTAGAGAGTAGAGAAATTTCAAGAATGAGTAAAGATATAGAAGTTAAAAAAGAGCAATTAATAGAATATACAGATAAAAATTTAACTCAATTTATAAAATTTGATAGAGAGTTTTTTAGAATAGGATTTAGAGCAGTTGCAAGTAATACCAATGAAAGAACTATTATTTTTTCAATACTACCAAAAAATATTGGTTGTGGAAATAGTATCTACTCTATTATTCCTAAAAAATATATTTTAAAAGATAATAAAATAGAAATAGAAAAAATAAGTAACTCAAAATTACTATTTTTAAACTCTATTTTTAACTCTTTAATTATTGATTATATTGCAAGATTTTTAATATTTACAAATGTTAATAAAACTTATTTTATGCGACTTCCAATTCCTCAACCAAATGAAAAAGAGTTAAAAGATAATTCAAATTATCAAAAGTTAATTAAAAATGCACTTCTTTTAACGCTTAGCTATAATTATGATGACTTTGAAGAGTTGGCAAATGAATTGAATATCAATAAAAAAGAGATACCAAAAACTATTAAACAAAAAGATATGCTAAAAATAGAAAATGATTGTATAGTTGCAAAATTATATAATATTAGTGAGGATGAATTAAAACATATTTGCACAACTTTTAAAGTTTTAAATAGTAAAAACCCTGCATATACTAAAACACTAATAGAGAAATATAAGGAGTTTTGAAATTCTCAAAAATGAAATTTTAAAAGAGTTAAAGAGATATAAATTAAATGAATTTATAAAAAAATAGGACTCTTTGGAAGTATTGCAACGGATAATTATAAAAAAAGTAGTGATATTGATACTTTATTGTCTTTTAAAAAAATTTATTTGCACTATAAAAAGAAGTTTTAATATGAAATTTGGCAATTTATGAAACTTGAATAGACAAATAGCTATATTGCGATAATTAAAAATATAAAATAACTAAATATAAAGAAGAATCGTGAAAATAACAAAAGAATATTTGAATAAAATTTTAGATGAGAGATTTAAAAATGAGAATTTTTATAAATTAAATCATTTACCTAAACCTTATGAATTAAGAGATTTGCAAAAGGGTGCAAAACGAATTATTGAAGCTATGAAAAATAATGAAAATATATCGTTAATAGGAGATTATGATGTAGATGGAGTTGTTTCAACTGCAATTGTTGCACTCTTTTTTGAAGAGTTAAACTATCCACTAGATGTAATTATTCCAAATAGGTTTACTGATGGTTACGGTGTTAGTCCAAAAATTTTAGAGAGAGTTAATTCAAGCATTGTAATTACAGTTGATAACGGAATTAGTGCCGTTGAGGCTGGAGTTATCGCAAAAGCTAAAAATATTGATTTAATTATAACAGACCATCATACTCCCCCAGAGGTTTTACCAGAAGCTTATGCAATTATAAATCCAAAATTAGATAGTTGTAGTTTTCCATTTAAAGAGATTTGTGGGGCTTTGGTTGCTTGGTATTTAATCGCTGGGATTAAAATTGAACTTAACTTAGATATAGATTTAAAAAAGTATTTTGATATTTTATCAATGGCAATTATCGCAGATGTAATGCCTCTAATTGAATTAAATAGAGTCTTAGTTAAAACAGGATTAAAAACTATAAACTCATCAAAAAGAGAATCAATTATCGCTATGAAAGATTATTTGAATAGATATGAGTTTCGCTCTGAAGATATAGCTTTTCAAATAGCCCCTAGAATAAATAGTGCTGGAAGATTAGAAGATGCCTCGTTAGCCTTGAATTTTTTAATGGCAAAGACAAAAGAGGAAGCCTATCATCACTTTAAAGTCTTAGATGAGTTAAATAATCAGAGAAAACTACTCGAACAAGAGACAACGGCTCTGGCAATGCTTGAAGTTAAAGAGAGTGATAAAATTATTATTGTTTATGGAGAGGGTTGGCACGAGGGAGTTATTGGGATTATCGCATCAAGATTAGTTGATAAATTTTTAAGACCTGCAATTGTATTTTCAATAAATGACAATAAAGCAAAAGGTAGTGCTAGAAGTTTTGGAAATATTAATATTTTAGAGTTAATAGAATCTCAAAAAGATTTGCTTTTAGGTTATGGTGGACATAAAGGTGCTGCTGGGCTTGGGATTATGGCTGAAAATTTAGAAGTTTTTAGAGATGGTATTAATTCAAATGTAAATGAGAGTGAGTTGATAGGCTTAAAAGACGAATCAATTTTAGGAGATTTAAATTTAGGTGAAATTGATTTAGAGATGATTGATATTTTAGATAAATTTGAGCCTTATGGTCAATCTAACTTAAAACCAAAATTTATCTCTAATTTAACAATTTCAAATACTAAAATTATTGGAAAAAATGGTGAACACTTAAAGTTAATTCTTTTTGATGAAGAGAGTGATACTTATCACAATGCAGTAGCTTTTAGATGTCAGGAGAGTTTTGAAGTAAATGAGAGAGTTAATGTTAGTTATACTCTCTCTAAAAATGACTTTAACAATAGAGTTACAGTTCAGTTAATTATTGATAAATTTCAATGATAATATTTTTTAACTCCCTCAATCTCTCTTCCCATATTTAAAAGTAACATATCAGCCATTACAATTGATGCCATAGCCTCTGCAACAATACTTCCACGAGGAGCAATGCAAGGGTCGTGTCTTCCTTTTAATGCACAATCTAACTCATTATTATGAGTATCAATACTTTTTTGAGATTTAAAAATTGATGGAGTTGGTTTAAAATATATCTTTAAATCAATATCTTCACCATTACTAATTCCACCTAAAATTCCACCTGAATGGTTTGATAAAAAACCATCTTTTCGTATCTCATCATTATTCTCTAATCCATTTAATTTACTAGAGTTTACGCCCTCACCAATTTCAATAGCTTTAACACCGTTTATACTCATCATAGCCTCGGCTAAAAGACTATCTAATTTATAATAAACTGGCTCACCTAATCCTATTGGAGAGTTTTTAATTTTAATAAGTGCCACTCCTCCAACAGAATTATGCTCATTTTTAGCTTCTAAAATCGCCTCTTTTTGAGCCTCTTCTATATCTTTATCAAGTGCATAAATTGCACTATTTTTTGCATAATCAAAATCAAAATTCTTAGCTTCAATTCCCCCAACTTCACAAATTCCACTTTTAATTTCAATTCCAACTTCTCTTAATAAAAGTTTTGCAATAGCCCCAGCTAATACTCTATTTGCAGTCTCCCTTGCACTACTTCTACCACCACCTCTATAATCTCTTATTCCATATTTATGAAAATAAGTAAAATCAGCGTGACCGGGGCGAAAAATATCTTTAATATTTGTATAATCACGACTCTTTTGGTTTTTATTATATATAACTCCTGCAATCGGTGTTCCTGTACTTTTACCCTCAAATATTCCGCTTAAAATTTCAAATTTATCATCTTCGCTTCTCGCTGTTGCAAACTCATTTTGCCCAGGTTTTCGTCTATTTAATTCATTTTGAATAAACTCTTCATCAATCTCAATTCCAGCAGGAACTCCATCAACTAAACACCCTATCGCTTTTCCGTGAGATTCACCAAATGTTGAAAACTTAAATCTAACTCCGAAACTATTCATTATTTGCCTTTAATTTTTTTACTTAAAATTTTTGAAGTAGTGAAAATTTTAGAATAGAGTTTTCTCCAATTATATCATAATATTCTAACTTTGATAATTTTATAAATTTTTAAGTTAATTTAGATTAATATTTAACTTTGCATTACAAAGTAGTTTGCAAAGGAAATTAACAAAGGAAATTAAAATGGAAAAAGAGAAAGTCTTAGCTAAAATTGAGCAGATAAATTCAATTTTAGTTGATAAAGAAAAAATGATTCCTATTTCAGGAAAAATTTTTATAATTTGGGGAGTTGCTATATCTATTGTGATATTTTTAATCCCTTATATATTTGAAAATCAAAATTTTTCAATTAATCAAAAGTTGTTCTATTCTCTTATAAGTTTTATTGTTATTTTTGGAATAACTTTTATATTTGAGTATTTTATTGTAAAAAAAGAGAATACTAAAGCCGGTTTCAAAGAGTTTACAAAACTTCAAAAAGATATAGAAACAACTTATATTTTAAGTGTTATTATAGGCGTTATTTTAACACTTGCATTAGCAATTACAGGTGGATCGTTTTTTATATTTTCTATATGGTTTTTTTTAATTGGAATGGCATATTATTCAACAGGGATTATGTTTAAAAGTATTTTTAAAACTTATGCTATTGTTTTAATTGGTGCAGGTACACTATTGACTATTTACGGTATTATTTTAATAACTTCTAATTTAAATTTAACTTATCAAGAGAGAAGTTTAATCCATAAAGATATATTTTTAATTGGTAAATATTTGACTCTAGTTGTTTTAGGATTTGGTCATATTATCTTAGGTTTAATAATTCAAAAAGATAAAAAAGTTGTTTGATTCTATTATTCACCAACCTACGAGAACGCTTATTATTTCACTTTTAATATCAAATGAATCGTTATCATTTAAACAGATTAAAGATGAGCTTAATTTAACTGATGGAAATCTATCAAGTCATATGAAACTGCTTGAAAAAGAGAGTTATATTACAATTGATAAATTTTTTGAGGGTAAGAGACCAAAAACTGTATATCAAATCTCTAATAGAGGTAAAAAAGCCTTTAAAGAGTATGTTAATAATTTAAAAAAATTTATAGAGGATAATTAATTATGAAAAAATTAGTTTTAATTTCAACACTATCACTTTCACTTTTTGCTCAAAATATTACATTAAAAGAGGGCTGGAACTTACTTGGTGCGATAGATGATTTAAGTATAAATAATGGTTGTGTAGAAAAACTTTTTAGTTATGAAGACGATAGTTGGAGTAATTTAAGAGATATTAAAAAAGGTAAAGGTTTTTGGGCTTATAGCCAAAATAGTTGTAGTTTTGAAACATCTGATAATGTTAATACTCAAAAAAGAGGTATTTTAGTTGATAGCGAATTAATAGCCACAGTTGATAAAATGGAAATAAATTATTTAATGAGTCTTTTAGGGCTTAACATTTTGGCTCAATATGATGTTGATATTTATAAAATTGTATATAAAACTGAAAATCAAGATTTAGAACTTGAAAATTTAACAGGAGTTATAGCCATTCCAAAAGGAGCAAATAATATACCAATTCTAAGCTACCAACACGGTACAATTCACACAAAAACAGAAGCCCCGTCAATAATAGATGATGATACACAATTTTTAACTTCAATTTTCTCTGCAAATGGATTTGTAACTGTTATGAGTGATTATCTAGGTTACAATACACAAGAGGATTTTGATAATAAATTACATCCATATCATTTAAAAGAGCCAACGGTATCAGCAACACTAGACTTATTAAGAGCTACAAAAGATTTATTAAATCAGAAAAATATTACTTTTAATAATCAACTCTTTTTAGGTGGATATTCAGAGGGTGGATATGCAACAATGGCACTTGATAATGAATTATCAACCAATAATGAATTTAATGTAACAGCATCAGTTCCAATGGCAGGTGCTTATGATATAAATTATACAGCAAATTATTTAATGAACTTAGAAGAGCCTTATTCAACCCCTATATATCTTCCATTTACAATATTATCTTACAACAATTATTATAACCTTACAGATTCAGCAAATAGTTTTTTTAGTAATGAGCATAAAAATATTATAGATATTTTTGATAATTTAGAGAGTTATACTTGGGACGGTGTAAATTCACTTTTAAGTTCAAATATAAAAGATATGTTTGATTTAAGCGATACAAATGGTAGTTATAAAAGCTATCAATCTAAATTTAATGAATTTTTTGAACAAAATAGTGTTTATAAATATGTACCAGAGGGAAAAGTTAGACTATATCACTGCAAAGGAGACGAAGAAGTCCCTTATCAAAATAGCGTAATTGCATATGAGTATTTAAAAGATAAGGGTGATGTTGAGCTAATAGAGTTTGAAGATTCTGAAAATTTAAATCACGATACTTGTGGAACACCTAGCTTAATAAACGCATTAAATTGGTTTTTAGAGCTTAAGGAGTAAATTTATAATGCAAAAACATATTTTACTAATAAAAAATATAACTCTTTTTGCTGGAATTATTGAAATAGGTGTTGGGTTGTTGCATTTTTTTATGCCATATTTTATATATCAATCAGATGGTTTTGAATATTTAAGTGAAATTGAATTAAATTATGTAACTTTAGTCACTTTTGCTGTTGGGATTTTACTCGTAGCATTTGGTGCTGTTACAATACTTTTTTCACTACATATTGAATCAGTAAAAAAAATACTACTTCAATATTTGATTATAAAAATAGTATTATGGACTTTAAGAGTGGTATTTGAAATTATCTATCCACTTGAGTTAAATATATTTTATGTAAATCCATTTACGACTATTGTATTTCCGGGATTAGTTTTAGAATTACTACTATTTATAGTCTCATTTATTTTAATTAAGATTAGTATTAAAGAAGCAATAAAATGAAAAAATTTATCTTTATAGTTATCTTTTTTCCTATCTTTTTATTTGCAATAGAGTTAAAAGTTAATGTTAGCAGTATTGAGACTTTGAAAAAAGGTAAACTTTATATTGGAATTTTTAATAATGCTAAAGATTTTCCAAATAAGAATAAAAATTATCAAAAAAAAGTTTTTAATATAAGAAAATATGAAAATAACTTAACTACATCATTTGATTTAATAGAAGGAGTTTATGCAGTTGCTATATTTCACGATGAAAATTTAAATTCAAACCTTGATACTAATTTTTTTGGTATTCCAACAGAGGGTTATGGTTTCTCAAATAATGGATTATTTCCAATTTATAATAACTCTAAATTTTTACTTAATCAAGATTTAAAAATTTATATAGAGATGAGGTATTAAAGTGAAAAATATAGTTATTATTGGTGGGGGTTTAGGAGGATTAACAAGTGGTGCATTACTCTCTAAAAGAGGTTTTAATATAATTTTATTAGAACAACATAATGTTGTAGGAGGTTGTGCTACAACTTTTAAAAGAGGTAATTTTACTTGTGAAGTTGGACTTCACGAAATGGACGGACTTGATAAAAATGATTTAAAAAGTAAAATTTTCAAAGAGTTGGGTATTTTTGAGAGAGTTAAATTTGTTAAAATATCAGAGTTTTTTAAAGCAAAACTTAACGATTCTGAATTTATTATGCCTCATAATATTAATAATGCAAAAGAGGCTTTAAAAAAAGAGTTTCCAAATGAGAGTATCGGAATTGATAACTATTTTAAAAAGATAGAATCTATCTCAAAAGCTTTAAACGAGCTTGGAAATTTAAAAAAATTTTTAAATATCTTAAAATTTCCAGTAAATATATTTAATTTAATTAAAAATTCAAAAAAAGACATAGGGGCTTTTTTAGATTCTATAATTAAAGATGATAAATTAAAGGTAATTTTAAATTCAAATTTAGGCTATTATCACGATAACCCTTATGAATTAAGTTTAATTTATCACTCAATTGCTCAATACTCATATTATAATGGAGGAAGTTGGTTTATAAAAGGTGGTAGCCAAAATTTATCAAATGCCTTAGCTGATATTATAAGAGAAAATGGTGGAGAAGTTATCACAAAAGCAAACGTTATAGGTTTAAAAACAGAAAATAAAACTATATCAAAAGTAATCTATGAGAAGAAAAAAGAAAAATTTGAAATTAGTAGTGATACAGTTATCGCAAATACAAGCCCATTTCAAATCTACTCAATGGTTGATAAAAAATTTTATGATAAAAAGATAGATAAATTAGAAATTGCCCCATCACTTTTTACAATATATTTAGGATTTAATAAAAATTTAAAAAATATATATCCAAATAACTCCTATTCAACTATTTTTATTGAAGATATTAAAAATCAAAAAGAGTTAAATGCTAAAAATAAATCGTTAGAAAATAGAGCTTTTATATTTGTAGATTACTCAAAGATTGATTCAGGATTAACACCAATAGATAAATCTTTTGGTGTTTTATGTGGAATTGATTATATTGAAGATTGGAAAAATTTAACTAACGATGAGTATAAAGCAAAAAAAGAGAGAATTAAAAATAGATTTTTAGATAGATTAGAGAGTCACTATCCAAATATAAAAAATTATATTGAATTTTCTGAATTTGCAACAGCCAAAACAGTAAATAGATATACGCTATCAGATAAAGGAACTGCTTATGGTTTTGCACAGACTCCAAAACAAGTTATAGATGGGTTTAAGATAAAATCAAAAACTATTGATAACTTATATTTTGTAGGGAGTTGGAGTGAACCAGCAAGTGGATTTACCGGTGTTATAATCTCTGCTTGGATGACTTATAATAAGTTAAAAAATATTATATAATTGCCCTATGTTCTAACTTCGCCAATTTTTGATTTTATAGATTCAATTTTTTGCTTCAATCTATTTTTTCTATTTTTTCTAATATCAAATTTCAGACTTGAATATATTCTACTACATCCACTCTCATCTAATATATTATAAGATTTTTCTATTATATTTAATGCCTCTTTTATAGTTTCTGTCTCTATAATTGTACCCATTGGAGTTAATTGATAGTTAAATCCACTCTTATCAATCATCTTTATAATTTTACTTACATATTCACTTTTACTCTCTCCCTTATCAGTTGGAAACATTGCAAATTCAAGTAGTACAGATTGCATTTAAACTCCTAAAGTTTATTTTTCAAAATTATCACAAAAATATCATTTTGATTCGATAAAATGGGTTCATTTCAAATATTTTTCTAAGGAGTTAGTTAATGAAAAGAGTTATTTTACTTTTATTTATATCAATTTTTATGGGCTATGCAAATGAATTAAAGTTTTGTTCAGACATTATTAAACAAAACCACGATAGAAAGTCGCTAGTTCAAGAGAAGACTATGTGTAGAGTGAAATTGAGTGAAATTTATCCGACACAGGCAATAGTTGGTGAGATTGCAGTTGATTGTAAAGTTGAAAAGTTAGAAAAAATACTTAAAAAAGATTACAAAGGTAACGAGAAAGAGTTTAAAAAAGATTATTTATGTAAAAAGAAAACTTTTTTACCAATTGTAATTGGATTTAAAAGTAGAATGTATATAACTGATCATCACCACTTATCAAGTGCTATCTTAAATTCAAAAAAGATAAAAACAAAAGAGTTAAATGCTTTTATTTTATATGATTATTCACATAATAATGATAATTGGGACAAGATTAGTGAGAGTAAATTTTGGTTTTTAATGAATGAAGAGAAATTAGTCTATTTAAAAGATAATGGTAAAAAAATTGGTTATGAAGATTTACCAGCGTGTTTGAGTAGATTAAAAAATGATTCATTTAGAACTCTTTCAAGATGGGTTAGGGAGAGCGGATGTTACACAAAAGATAAAGCAGAAGATAGAAATGATAATATTTGTAAAGATGGTGAATTTCCATTAAATCCTAATCAAGCAAAATCCTCATATTATGCAGAGTTTAAATATGCTGATATTCTAAGAGATGAGTTTAGCTCAAAAATGAATAATAATAATAAAAAAGATGAAACTAAATCTTTAGTTAAAATTTATCCTAAATCAATAGAGTATTTAAAAAATGATTATGAGTGTAGTGATTGCAAAGAGATAAAAGGTGTTGATAAAGGTAACTATTGTAAAAAATTTAATTAAAAATAGAGAGGAAAATTAATTTTACTGGAACGATTTTTGCTTTACTTTTAAATAATAAATAGATGTCTAAAAGTTAAATTAAAGGTAAAGCTATGGTTCAATCAATGTATGCAGGGACCCTTGGTCTTCAAGCACACCAACAAGCAATGGATGTTGTAGGTAATAATGTTGCAAATGTTAATACAGTAGGCTTTAAATATTCTCGTGCAAATTTCTCTGAAATGTTAAACCAAACAATGGTGGCTTCTTCTGGCCCTAGTGGTGGAATGGGTGGAACAAATGGTTTACAAGTTGGCTTAGGAGCTGAGGTAGGCTCAAGTACAAAAATATTTAAACAAGGCTCACTAGAGCCAACAGATAGAAATACAGATTTAGCACTTACTGGTGATGGAATGTTTGTTCTTAGTTCAGATGGTGGAAGAACAAATCAATATTCAAGAGCAGGTGATTTTGATTTTGATAGAGCAGGTAATTTAACTAATCCAGCTGGAAATATAGTTCAGGGTTGGAATAAAGATAGTGATTTTTATGTAGATGCAACAACTCCTATTGAGGGTATAAATATTGACCCAAAACTTAAAATTCCTGCAAATCCTACAAAAGTTATTAATGCAAAAGGGAATTTAAATTCAGAAGAGAGTATAAAATCACTTTTTAATTTAAAAGATGGCGAAACAATAACTATCGATGGTGCAACTTATACATATAGAGATGCTACCGCAGAAGCTGGAGAATTTCACTCGGCACAAGATTTAGCAACAGCACTTGGTGCAACCATTGTTGATGGTAAGTTTCAAGTTGGAGATAGTTTTACATCAGTTTCAGGAGAAAATACAGATTTAGTAAATGCCCTAACACCACTTATGGGTGGAACAGAGAGCAAAAAAGTAGCTCCATATTATGCACTTAGTTTAGATGTTTATGATTCACTAGGTGAAAAAAGTACAATAGCAGTTAAATTTAATAAATTAAATCCAACAGGAACAGCTGGGAATGTTGGAGGTGCAAATAACCAACAAGTCGCACAAGCACAGTGGTCAGTGACAGTTGAATCTCAAGCACCGGTTGATATCGGAGATGAGATAGCAGGTGCTGGACAAAGAGAAGTGACTGGAGTTGTCAGATTTAACGCAGATGGTTCAATCTCAAGTTTAACTCCAACTGGATTTGCAATGACTGCTAATAATACATCTGAGCCAAATCAAAGGATTGCACTAAATTTTGGTTCAAAATTTGATGGATTAACATCTTTGGCACAGTCATCTAATATGAGTGATTTATATCAAGATGGTTATGCTAGTGGAGATTTAACGGATGTTAATATAGATGATAGTGGAATGATAATAGGTACTTTTTCAAATCAGGAGATAAAAACTTTAGGGCAAGTAGCAGTTGCTCAATTTAAAAATAATGAGGGTTTATCAAATATAGGCTCAAACTTATATAGTTCAACTAAAAGTTCAGGTGAACCGACAGTTGGTATTGCAGGGCTTGGAGGAAGGTCAGGTATAAAAAGTTCAACGCTTGAGATGAGTAATGCAGATTTAAGCAACAGTTTAACTCAATTAATTGTTATCCAAAGAGGTTTTCAAGCAAATTCTAAAACAATTACTACAACAGACACAATGTTAGACACATTAATTAATATGAAAAGATAGATAATACTCTTTTCACTCTCTCTCAAATTCATATTTTGAAGCTTTTGCTATATTTTTCAAATACTATTTGAATAAGTAGGAAAGTAACCAAACCCAATACGCTGATATTATTTAACTAACACTGTTTTAATTATATTTATAGTAAAGTTAGTTTTATTTGACAAAAAAAAGGGGGTGTTTTAATATTTATTTTAAAGCCCCAAAAGTAATATTTCTTCCATCAGAAGAAAGAGATACATCAAAATATTTAGGTTCGCTGTTTTCTTTAGAATTAGTATTACTTACTGATAACCACTCTTTACCCATCCATCTATAAACAGTTTGATTCTCATTGACTATATACCATTTATTCTTTTCATCTTTTGTATCTACAATATAAACCCATTTAACTTCATATTTATTATTTGCTAATACTTTAACATCATTTGGATAATCATTATTTAATTTATCTTCAAAAGTAACATCTCTTCCATCAGCAGATAGTGTAATATTAAAGTGTTTAGGCTCACTATTTTTCTTCCAATTAGCATTACTTATAGCTAACCATTCCGAACCCATCCATCTATAAACAGTTTGATTCTCATTAACTATATACCATTTATTCTTTTCATCTTTGATATTTACAATATAAAACCATAAGACTTTATATTTGTTATTTGCCAATATTTTAACATCATCTGGAAATATTGTATCTATTCGTTCAACTTGTTGAGTTGAAATTGAAATCACATAAGAGTTTAAGCTACTATAATGCGTACCTGTTAAATCATCTCTATTTGAAATTATAATAGTATATTTATCATCTACTAAATTTAAAGAGAAAGATTCATCTGATGAATGAATTAGTATTTTATTAGAATCATAAACATTTATATAATAAGCCATATTTGAATATTCTGTACTTTCTCCATTAAAAGTTGTATTTCCTGATAATTCAATTTCATAGCTATCATCATCATCACTATTATTAATTTTACCTGATATATTTAACCCATTTATCTTATCACTACTCTCTAATTCTCTATTTAAATCTATAAAATATTTATAATCTATATAAACATCATACTCATAATCTTTAACGAGACCATTACTTAATTTTACACTATTTATTTGAACTGTATACCACTTATCATACTCCCAATCATCAACAAACCAACTCAATAAATTTGGTAAACCGTAATTTTCATAATTTGTATATAAAGTATTAACATTTAACTCTTTCATTGTTTCTTTATCTATTATTTTAATTTCAGCATTTTGAAAATACTCATAATCATTGTTGAAAGAATTACTTTTATCCTTTACAATAGAGAAACTCCAAGGAGTTTTTTTTGCATTATGCTTTTTTTTATCAGATAAAAAGAAAAATGGGTATTTTTGATAAGGAAAAGCTACAAAATCAACATCAATATAGTTATTAATATCAACTTCATTATTAAAATCAAATACTTTTAAAGAAGAATTACCATTTACTTGTCCGTAACTAATATAATCTAAAAATGGAGTTAAAGCCCATCTTCTATGACCAACACCACTTACTATATTTGAATTATAAGCATCATCAATCCAACCAATAATATCATCAGCAGGGTCTACTAAGTCATATCCTCCACCTAAATTTGATGTAGAACTACCATTATATCCATCTTGAGAGTAACACTTATAGTTTTCATTTGGTTGATGAGATAATTCACCACTTGCCTCTATTATAAGTGAAGCTTTTTGAACTTGTGTATCATAGTTATAACTATATTGAACTTCAGGTAAATTATGAAGCTTTCTAATTTCATTTACGGCTTCTAATGCTCTATCTTTTGCAAATTGACTTAATGAACCCTCATTACATAAATCAACATTTGGTTTTATATCATAAAGTATCTCTTCACTCATATATTTTTCAGATTCTATTTCCTGATATATTGTTTTCCAATACTCTCTATTATACTCATTTGCTGAAATTGTATTGAAAGATAACAACAAGATAGAAAAAACTAATAACTTTTTCATTTCTACAATCCTTTTTAAAAATAACTAAAAATTATTATAT
>JADGEE010000041.1 GCA_016744535.1 Campylobacteraceae bacterium | reverse complement strand
TTATAAAAGGAATAATAATATGGTAATTAAAAATGCAATAGTATGTGATAGTCATAAAAATATTAAAAAAGATGTAAAAATTGAAAATGGAAAAATTATAAAAATAGGTAATAATTTAAGTGATGATAAGATAATAGATGCAAATGGTTTATATTTGATGCCATCTATGATAGATTTAAATGTAAGAGTTTTTAATGATATATTAAGCGAAAAAACTCTTATTAAATTAAATCAAAATGCCTTAATTGGAGGAGTCTCTAATATTTTATTAATGCCTGATTGTAGTCCTGCAATTGATAGTGAAATGGTTGTTGAATTTGTAAAAGCTAAATCAAAAGTTTTAAATAAAGTAAATATCTATCCATCAATTGCTAGTTTAAAAGATGATAAATTAACTAATATATCCATATTATTACAAAAAGATGCAAAAGCAATATTTTTAAAATCAAATTCTAGTGGAAACAGTATTAAAAGAGTTTTTGAATACTCTCAAATGAGTAATACACCTGTTCTATGTTTCTGTAATGATGAATATCTTAGTTTAAATGGTGTTGTAAATGATGGTGAAGTAGGCTTTAATTTAGGACTTGATGGTATTCCTGAAATTGCAGAGAGTAGCGAAGTTGCTAAAATAAATGAGATAGCAAAATATATTCAAAATAAAATAGTAATTCAAAATATCTCTACAAATAGAGCATTAGAAATTATTAAAGATTCCAATAATATAAAATCTGAAGTATCAATTCACCACCTTATTTTAAATGAAAATGAGTGTAAAGAGTTTAATACTTATGCAAAGATTATGCCTCCATTAAGAGATGAAAAAAATAGATTAAAATTAGTTCAAAAGTTAAAAGATGGTGAAATTGATTTACTTACATCTCTACACTCTCCAAAATCATTTGAAGATAAAGATGTAGCTTTTTCAGAAGCTAAATTTGGAATCAATTCAATAAAATATTATTTCTCTTTAAGTTACACATATTTAGTTAAAAATAATATAATTAATTTACAAACTCTATCAAAATTAACTTCACTAAATCCAGCTAAAATTTTAAATTTAAATAAAGGTCTTATCCAAGAAGGTTATGATGCTGATTTAATTTTAGTTGATTTAAATAAAAAAGTAAAAATAGATGAGAAAAAATCACTATATGCTAATAAGCAATTATTTGGTAAAGTTGTTTTCAATATAATAAATGGAAAAGTTATAATAGATTTATAATTATACAAGCTTTATAGTATAATTTACAAAAGGAGGAATGATGGATAAAATTCTATTTATAGATAATAATAAAATAGTTGCTGATTTAGTGACTGAAAAGTTACAAAATGATGTTAAATTTGAAATTATAAAAGTTTCACTCTATAAAGAATTAAAGAAAGTTTTAAATAAATATAAATTTTTTATAGCTGTTGTTGATTTAAATTTAAAAGATTGTAAAAAAGATGACATTATAAATTTAATTAAATCAGAATCTATTCCTATCATTCTTTTTAGTGAAGAGATAAGTGAAAATGATATAAATAAATATGATATTTTATCTTTTATTAGAAAAGATTCTAGTGAGAGTATAAAAGATGTGGCTGTAATTATAAATAGAATAAAAAATCATTTTAATAAAATTATTTTAATTGTAGATGATTCAAGAGTATATCGTGCTATGTATTTTGATTTATTAAATAAACGAGGTTTTAAAGTATTAGAGGCAACAAATGGTTTAGAGGCGTTGAGTGTTTTAGAGCAACATCAAGGAGTTGAACTTATTTTAACAGATTATAATATGCCTAATTTAGATGGATTGGGATTGCTTAAGGAGATTAGAAAAAAATATAGTTCAAGCGAAAAGAAAGTTATAGTTATCTCAAATGAAGAAGATACTAAAGTCACTTCAAAATTTTTACGACACGGAGCAGATGATTATATTAAAAAACCATTTTCAGATGATGAATTTTTTGGTAGAGTATATATAAATTTAGATAATTTAATTTCCATAGTAAAAATAAATTCTCAATTAAAAGAGATTCAAAATAAAAATGATGAGTTAATAAGAAGTCAAGTTTTGTTAAATGAGTATAAGAGAGCAGTTGATGCTGGTAACATAGTTTCAAAGACTAATATTAATGGAGTAATTACTTTTGTAAATGATGAATTTTGTAAAGTAAGTGGTTACTCCAAAGAGGAGTTAATTGGTCAAATGCACAACATCATAAGACATCCTGATAATCCAAAATATATATTTAAAGAACTCTGGGAGACCATTTTAGATAAAAAAATTCATAAAGGCATAGTTAAAAATAGAAAAAAAGATGGAAGTGAATATTTTGTAGATACAGTAATAGTGCCTATTTTAGATATTAATAGCAATATTTCAGAATTTATCTCTATTCGCAAAGAGGTCACTCAACTCATAAAACAGAAACAAAAAATAAGAGAACAGACAACTGATTTTTTAACAAAACGCCCAAATAGAGTCAGACTACTTGAAGATTTAAAACTTATTAAAGGTGAATTATCTTTAGCCATTTTAAATATAGATAGGTTTAAAGAGATAAATGATTTTTACGGTTACTCGATTGGAGATAGACTTCTATTAGAATTGAGTGAAAAAATAAAAACTATTGTAAGTAAAAAAAATTTAAAAATATATAGAATTGGAGCAGATGAATTTGTATTTTTGTCAAATAGTATTAAAGGTGAAAATTTTATAAAATTAATAATTTCTATTAGACAACATATTATTTCAGAAGCTTTTATTTGTGAAGCCCAAAATGTATATATCAATGTAACGCTTGGTGTTGCTTTTGGTAAAAAAGAACAACTTTTAATTAATGCAAATATAGCATTTCAAAGAGCTAAAAATTTAAGAAAAGATTTTGAAATATTTGATGATGCCCTTGAAATATCAAAACAGTATAAAGAGAATATTAAGTGGATTGAAAAAATAAAAAAAGCAATTGCCGAAGATAAAATCGTTCCATTTTTTCAACCTATCGTAAATAATGAAAATGGTAAAATAGAGAAATATGAGTCTTTAGTTAGACTAATTGATAGTGATGATAACGATAAAATAATTTCACCATTTTTCTTTTTGGATATCTCTAAAAAAGCTAGACTTTATAGTCAAATTACAAGAATAATGATAGAAAAATCAATTAAAATTTTTAAAGATAGTTATTATGAATTTTCTATTAATCTATCAATTGAAGATATTTTAGATGAGAGTATAGTTAATTTTTTAAAAGAGAAATTAGAAGATACTAAATTAGCTAAAAGAGTTGTTTTTGAAATAGTTGAATCTGAAGAGATAGAAAATTTTGAAGCTATTAAAAAGTTTATAGATTACGTTAAAAACTTAGGTTGTAAAATAGCAATTGATGATTTTGGAACTGGTTATTCAAATTTTAATTATATAATAGAATTAAATCCTGATTATTTAAAGATAGATGGCTCACTCATCAAAACAATAGATAAAAATGAAAATTTAGAAAAAGTAGTTGATACTATAAATAGATTTGCAAAGTATCAAAATATCAAAACTATTGCTGAATTTATTCACTCAAAAGAGGTTTATGAAAAAGTAAAAAATTTAAATATTACTTACTCACAAGGATATCATTTAGGTGAACCTAATAATAAATTAAAAGAGACTAATTAAAATAAAAAAGGATGATTTTTGAAAAAACTAGCAATTTTAATACTTATTTTTGCAAATTTTAATCTCTTTGCAAAAGAGATTACTTCGAGAGAAGTATATGTTAAAATCAAATTTGTAATTGATGAGCTTGAACTTATTAGAAAAGAGATGGGAAAACTTAAAATTAAGAGATCTAATTTAGATGTTAAAAATGCAAGTCCAAGAGAAGTCTTTTTTCAAGCATTAACATTATTTACAAAAGCAAATAACTTTACATTTGAGTACTTAAGAGTTGAGCGTCATAAAATTAATATTCCCAAAGATATAAAACCAAAAGATGTTTATAAAGTATTAACTAAAACTCTAGAATTAATTTCGAGAGTAAAAGAATATTTGAAGATAAAAGAGAAATCAATCCCAATTAAATTAAATAAAGATAAAACTGCAACAGATGTTTTTAGAGAATCTCTCTATGCAAATAGATTAATTTCAACTTTACTTGAAAAAAACTGTTTTCATGATAAAGTCTTTTCTCAAATGAATTTAGCAATAAATTATACAAGTTTAATTTTAGCCCATTTAAAAGCCGATAGAGAATCTAGAAATTTGTATGAACCAAAATATGAGAGATATAAGACTCACATTGATGTCTATAATATTTTAGTAGATAATTTTGAAATAATAGAGCGTATATACAAAAAATTACACTTAAATATGTTAAATTTAAATTTAAATTCAATGAGTTCTACAAATATAATTCCAAGTGATGTTTATAATATGACCTCTTTAGTAGTTTCTGAATTATCATACATACACTCATCTTTACATATTACAAAAGAGCCTTATAATATAATTTACCCTATTAATGTATTACCATCTAATGTATATCAAAAAGCTAAACTTTTAAAAGATAAATTAAATAGCATAAAAAGTATTTTAGATGAAAAAAAATAGTACTTTTATTACACCTTTAATATATATATCTATCTTTTTTATAATAGTTATTTTATTTATGACTATTATTTTTAAGAATGTTACAAATCAAATATATAATGAAGTTGTTTTAAAAAAGGATTTAATATATGAATTAAGACATAATGTACAAGATGTAACTCGTAATTTAATTCAACATAATAAAGATTTAACGACTCAAAAATCTAAGTATTATAATAGTATTTGGAAAGATATATATATGATAGTTGATGAGTTAAAGGAGAATGAAGATAGAGAAACTTTAAGTTATTTAGAGTTAAGTCTGACCGATTTAAAAGATATTAATTGGTGGATAAAAGAGTTTTCTACAATTAAAGGAAATGAACAAGCTAAATATATACAAGATAAAAATATACAAAGAGTTATAAGTAATATTCATAAGATATTAGCTTATATATCTAGTCTTAATTTAACAAATGATGATTTATTAAAATTAAAAAATATATCTATGTACATAGATAAAATAGATTTATTTGTTATAAAATTTATATATAGAGAAGATAAAAAATACATTAAAAAATTTTCTAAAAATATACAAAATATACAAAAATTAATTGAAGATTTAAATAAAAAAAACACTCCATTTCTAGGAGAACTAAAAAGAGAGATAAACTCTTATATTTACTATTTTGACATAATAATTAAAATAGATTCAACTAAAAATAGTTATTCAGATAATTTAATGCAAAAAGAGTTTTTACCAGTTGTTAATGAGGTATTGAAAATTTTAGATTCAATGCTAGAGATTAAAAATGAGATATTAAGAGGTAATTTAGAATTTAAAAATATTTTTGGAAATATATTAATTATCTCTTTTGTTGCACTTATAGCATTTATTCTTTTTATCTTGAAATATATATCTAAACAAAAGTATAAAATAGAAAAATATATAGATATAGTAGATAAAAATGTTATAACTTCAACTACTAATATAGATGGTATTATTACTAATGCTAGTGAAGCTTTTAGTAAAATTAGTGGTTACTCTAAAGATGAATTAGTTGGTTCTAATCATAATATTATAAAACATCCAGATATGCCAATAGAGATATTTACAAAATTATGGTGGAATATCAAAAGAGGAAAAAGTTGGGATGGGGAAATTAAAAATTTAAAGAAAGATAAAAATTTTTATTGGGTAAAAGTACATATTTCGCCTATTTTTGATAAAAAACATAAAATTACAGGTTACACTTCAATTCGTCAAGATATTACAGATAAAAAAATGATAGAAGATGTTTTAATAATTTAATTACAAAAGAGTTAAAAAGAGCTAGAAGAGATAAAAAATATTTTAGTTTTTTAATTTTGGATATTGATCACTTTAAACAATATAACGACACTTATGGACATCAAGCTGGAGATAAAGTCTTAGAAAATATTGGTAAAACTTTAAAAAGTTCTTTAAAAAGAGGAAGTGACTTCGCTTTTAGACTTGGTGGTGAAGAGTTTGGAATAATTTTTTCAGATTTAAATGAGAGTGAATCATCAATATTTGCAAATTTAGTTAGAAAAAATATTGAAAAACTTCAAATTGAACATAAAAATAACTCTGCTAGTTCTTATGTAACTGCGTCAATGGGGCTTATAGTTCAAAAAGAGAAAGATATTTTGAGTGATGATGAAATTTATAAATTAGCTGATGATGCTCTTTATCAAGCAAAAGAGAGTGGTAGAAATAGAGTAGTTTTAAGCAATTAAAAAAATAAAAGACAGGAGTAGTGTAATGCAAATTTTGAAAGTTATTATGTTTTTAGGAATTTTTATACCAATATTAATATTTGGTGAAAATAAAATTACACCAACTGATGTTTATTCTAAAGTTCAATACCTACTTAGTGAAATTGAACTTATTAGAAAAGAGATGGGAAAAGTGGAAAATAAAAAAGATGAAATCAAAGTTAAAAATGTGCGACCTAGGGAGGTTTATTTTCAAGCATTATCAGTTTTAAAAAAAATAAATATTTTACTATTTGAACATTTAAGAGTAGATGGAATTGAGCCTAAAATTTTAAATACTGAACCACTTCCAAAAGATGTATTTAAAGTAATTAGCGGTTCAATTAATTTAATACAAAAAGTAAAAAACAAATTAAAAATACCAGAAATTTCAAAATTTACAGAGTATAGAGAAAAAACACCAACAGATGTCTATATAACTATGGTAAAAGTAGATAGAGAGTTAAATATTTTACTTGATAAAAAATTCTCTCCTAGTGAAGTTTATGAAATTATTACAACTTCTATCAATTATATGTCTATTATTTTAAGAAAAAATAAAAATAGTATTAGAGTTCCAAAAGATATAGAGTATAAGAGATTTAAAACACCCAAAGATGTCTATAAATTATTAACAGAGTGTTATTTAATAATAGCAAAAGAGTTTCCAAAATTTAATATTGAAGTTATGAATATAGATTTAACTCTATCTCAAAATGAGATAATAAAACCAAATAATGTTTATGAGTTAGCTTCACTTATTTTATCTGAAATTAGCTATTTATATCAAGAAATGAACTTAAAAAAAGAGCCGTACAGAGCTATCTATTCAGGGAAAAAAATCCCATCACAAGTTTATCAAAGAGTAGGTATTTTAAAAAAGCAATTAATTCAATTAAAAGATTTAAACTATGAAAAATAATTTTCTTATAAAAATAGTACAGAAAAGTTACATACTAAACTATTTCCTACTAAAGAAATTTTACAAAAAATGCATTTTACGATAGAAAAAAGTATTAATATTACAATTAATGCTAAATTAAAAGAGAATATAAAAATTTGGAATAGTGAAATTTATCCATCACTAAAAGTTTTAAAGACTCTTTTAGATGATGATATATTAAATGAGTTAGAATATAAATTAAAAGATTTAGAGGAAATTCAATGGTGGATAATAGATATATCAAAAAACTTAAACAATAATGAAACAATATCTACTGATAATCAAAATTCAATAGATATTATTACAAATATAAAAAAAGCTCTTTTATCTATTGATAGAAAAGATATAAAATTACACTCTAAAGATATGGAAATTGCTCTTTTCAAAAAAAATATAAAAGAGATGAAAAAATCAATATCTAAAATTTTAAATTTAAATTTAAATTTAGAAGAGAGAGAAGCTATTGATTTTATACAAGATGAGTTAAAAGCTTATGAGTTTTATATGAGTGAATTACTTAAAAACAAGAGAAAACATTATCTTAAAAAATTAATAAATAAGGAGTTAAATCCTCTTAAGAGTGAAGTGACAAATATTTTAAATTTGATAGATGAAAAAGAAAATTTAATTTTAAATAAAAATAAAAAAATAAACCAACTCTTAGGTAATATTTCACTCTTTGCTTCAATTGGATTGTTATCTCTAATTGGATTTATTATACTCTTTATGTTTAAAAGAACAAAAAAACTCTCTTTTGAAGTTCATAGTAAAGATAAACAAATTTCAATTAGCCAATCTATCTTAAATGATTATAAAAATGCTGTTGATATGAGTGCAATTGTCTCTAAAACTAATCCTAAAGGAATAATCACTTATGTAAATGAAAAATTTTGTGAAATTTCAGGATATTCTAAAGATGAACTTATTGGAAAATCACATAATATTATTAGACATCCCAAAAGTGATAGTAAAATATTTAAAAATTTATGGCAAACTATTTTAAATAAAAAGAGTTGGAAAGGGGTAATTAGGAATAAGAGAAAAGATGGTCGAGATTACTTTGTAAATACTACAATAGTCCCTTTCTTCAATGAAGATGGTGAAATAATAGAGTTTATGTCTATTAGAAGTGATATAACTAAATTAATTGAAAAAGAGAGAAGAATCCAAAAACAAACCACTGATATGCTTACTAAATTACCAAATAGACAAAAGTTAATTGAAGATATTAAAATATCATCTAGCTTAAGATTAGCAATTATTAATATAGATAGATTTAAGGAGATTAATGATTATTATGGTTACGATATTGGAGATAGTGTTTTAATAGAGAGCGCTAAAAGAGTTTTACACTTAAGCTTAAAAAGTAGTATTGTTTATAAGCTTTCAGGTGATGAGTTTGCTATTTTAGATAACAGTGTTAAGTTAAATGAATTTGAAGATAACCTTAAATTAATAATAGATAGTTTTATAACTACAAGTTTAATAGTAGATGAGAATGAATTTAATATATCTATTGCAATAGGAACTGCTAGTGGTGAAAAAAATATATTTCTAAATAGTGAAATAGCACTTGAAAATGCTAGAGAAACAAATAAGAGTTTTATTTCATATAATGAAAATATAAATATTCAAAAGAGACATAAAGATAATATTGAGTGGACAAAAACTTTAAAAGATGCAATAAAAGAGGATAGAATAGTTGTATTTGCTCAACCAATTATTAATAATAAAAATGGTAAAACTGAAAAATATGAGTGTTTAGTTAGATTAAAATTAAGAGATGGAAAAATAATATCTCCATTTTTCTTTATTGATACAGCAAAAAGAGCTAAACTTTATGACAAACTTACAAAAATTATAATAGAAAAATCTTTTAAATACTTTGCTACAAAAGAAGATATTGAATTTTCTATAAATTTAACAATAGAAGATATTTTAAATCCTGAAATTGTTAAATATCTTAAAAAAAGTTTACAAAAATTTAATATTGCAAATAGAGTTGTACTTGAAATTGTTGAATCTGAGGGAATTAACATTTATAGATGATATGAGAGCTATTGGTTGTAAAATAGCAATTGATGATTTTGGAACTGGATACTCAAATTTTGAATATTTAATAAAATTAAATGTTGATTTTATTAAAATTGATGGCTCAATTATTAAGGGGATTGATAGAGATAAAAACTCTCAAGTTGTAGCAGAAGTTATAGTTGATTTTGCAAATAAATTAAATATAAAAACAATTGGTGAGTATGTGCATAATGAAGAGGTTTACCAAAAAGTAAAAAAGTTAGGAATAACTTACACACAAGGCTTTCATTTAGGTGAACCTAAAGAGATAAATTTATAAAAAGGATTTAATTTATGAAGCCAGTTAAAGAGTTATTTAAATTAATAAATAATCTTCCAGGAATGTTTTACAGATGTAAAAATGATGAAAATTGGACGATGCAATTTATTAGTAGTGGATGTGTAAATTTGACAGAATACAAAGAATTTGAATTAATTGATAATAAAAACATATCTTATAATGATTTAATATTAACAGAGTATCAAGAGTATATATATAAAGAAGTTGATATCGCATTAAATGAAAAAAGAGTTTTTCAATTAGAGTATAAAATTAAAACTAAAAATAATAAAATAAAATGGGTTTGGGAACAAGGTATTGGAGTTTTTAATAATAATAAATTAATTGCAATAGAGGGATTTATAACTGATATTTCAAGACAAAAAAAGATACAAGAGAGATTAAATCAAGAGATTCACGATAAAGATAGAAAAGTATTAATTAGTTTATCACTATTAAATGAGTATAAAAAAGCAGTTGATGTAAGTGCAATAGTCTCAAAAGCAGATAAAAAAGGGATAATTACTTATGCTAATGATGAATTTTGTAAAATTTCAGGTTATTCACAAGATGAACTGATAGGAAAATCACATAATATAATAAGACATCCTAAAACTTCCAATAAAACTTTTAAAAACTTATGGGAAACTATATTAAATAAAAATGTTTGGAAAGCTGTTATTCAAAATAGAAAAAAAGATGGTTCAAGTTATTATGTAAAAACAACTATTATGCCTATGCTTGATGAAAAAGGTGAAATAAATGAGTTTATATCTATTAGAACTGATGTAAGCGAAGTTATAGAACAAGAGAGAAAAATACAAGCACAGACAACTGATAGTTTAACCAATTTAGCAAATAGACAAAAGTTAATTGAAGACATATCAATTTCCAAAATTCCAAAACTTGCAATTTTAAATATTGATAGATTTAAAGAGATAAATGATTATTACGGTTATCAAATTGGAGATAAAGTTTTAATTGAAACTGGAGTTATTCTCTCTAACTTAATTGATAAAAATACTCTTAAAGTTTATAAATTATCAGCAGATGAGTTTGCAATTTTAGGATGTATTAATATTACAACAGAAAATTTTGTAAACATTTGTAATAAAATAATAGATATATTTGACAATACAATCTTAAAAATTGATAATAATGAATTTAATATCTCTATTACAATTGGAATGGCTATTGAAAAAGCAAATATATTCATAAATTCAGAAATAGCACTAGAGAATGCAAAAGAGACAAATAAAAATTTTATTTTTTTTGATGATTCTATAAATATTAAAAAGAGACACGAAAATAATATTACTTGGACAAAAAAATTAAAAGAAGCAATTAAAGAAGATAGAATAGTTATATTCGCCCAACCTATTGTAAATAATATAACTGGTAATTTTGATAAATATGAGTGTTTAGTGAGATTTAAAGAGAAAGATGGCTCAATAATATCACCTTTCTATTTTTTAGAAATCTCAAAAAGAGCAAAATTATATAATCAATTAACTAAAATTATTATAGAAAAATCTTTAAAAGCTTTTAGTAAAAGAGATGAAGAGTTTTCTATAAACTTAACAATAGATGATATTTTAGATGAAAGTATTGTTAAATTTTTAACTATAAAATTAAAAGAGTATGATATTGCTAAAAGAGTTGTTTTAGAAATTGTTGAATCTGAAGGGATTGAAAATTTTTCTGAAGTTATAAATTTTATAAATAATATGAAAGAACTTGGCTGTAAAATAGCAATTGATGATTTTGGAACAGGATACTCAAATTTTGAGTATTTAATAAAATTAAATGTAGACTTTATTAAAATTGATGGCTCAATTATAAAAGGAATTGATAGAGACAAAAACTCTCAAATTGTTGCTCAAATAATAGTAGATTTTGCAAAAAAATTAAATATTAAAACAATTGGTGAATATGTACACAATAAAGAGGTTTATAAAAAAGTCAAAGAGTTAGGAATAACTTATACACAAGGTTTTCATTTAGGTGAACCTAGAGAGATAAATTAATTTATTATAGGAGATTTTAAAAATGAAAAAATTATATTTAATCAGACACGCAAAATCTAGTTGGAAAGAGGTAGGAGTTCCTGATTTTAAGAGAAAACTTAATAAGAGAGGGAAAAAAGATGCTTCAATTATGGGGGAGGTTCTTAAAAAAAAAGGAATTATTCCTGATATAATAATATCATCTCCTGCTAATAGAACGAAAAAAACATCCTATATTATTGCTGAAAATATTGGAATAAAAAAAGAAAATATAATTTTTAAAGAGAGTATTTATGAATCCAATATAGAAGAGTTACTTAATTTAATTAAAAATTTAGATAATTCATTAAACAGTATTTTTTTAATTGGTCATAATCCATCACTAAATATATTAGCAGAGTATTTAACAAATTCATATATAAATAATATTCCAACTTGCGGTATTTTAGCAGTTAATTTAGAGATTAATTTATGGAATAAAATTAGTAAAGCTTGTGGTAAAATAGAGTTTTTTGATTATCCTAAAAATTATAATATAATACAAAATAAAAAAGGAATTTAATGAAAAAGTTAATAATTTTTATTTTTCTATTAATAAATGTTTATGCAAATGAGTTTGAAATTAAATCAATTAATACTAATAGTGCAGTAATTGAGTGTGATAATTTGAGTATAGGTCAGAGTGGAGTTGTTGTAAGAAATTTAGGAGAGTTTAATTCTATTATAAAAAATGCCACTCTTACAAAAATAGAAGCTAATGAGTGTATTGTGAATCTTAGTGAATTTAATAGTTTAACTCAAATTGCACTTCCAAGTTTAAAAGAGAGTCCAAAAGTTGGAGATAAAGTTATATTTAATAGTTTTTATAACAAAGGTTTAGTAATTTCTCCTAATGCTAAAACTTACTATAAAGTAGTTGATAAGTATATTGGTAAAACTTGGATTCATTCAGATATTTTTGCAACTTATTTAGAGGGAATAAAAAATCCATCTCCTACAAAAGAGAATTTTAATGAATTTTGTAACGCTTACTCTATTGGTTTAGTATATTTTATTTTAGATAAAGAATATATCGTTGATTGTAACTCATTTAAAGTTATAGATACAAAAGAGATAAATATAGAAAATAGTAAAAATTCTAAAGATGAAATAAAACCATTTTACTCAAGGTTAGGTGAACTTGAAGCTAGTTTTTTTAGTTTTAAAAATGAGATGAAAGATTACAAAGAGTATTATAAGAATCTATTAAAATAATACTACTTTGAAAAAAAATATTTTAGATTCAGCACTTTTTGCTCCTAAAGATTATGAAGATAATTATTTAAGCCGAGAGTTAAAACTATCTAAAATTCATACAATCGAAGCACAAATAAATAATTTTCAAAGTGGAAGAAAATTTTTAAGAGTTAAGCTATTTTCAAAAAATTTAAACCTCTCACTTGAAGCTATATTTTTTAACTATTCGCAATATCACTTAAATCTTTTTACTTACAATAAGATTCTATTTCTAAAAGGTAAAATAGAGTTTAAAGAGAAGTTTCAATTAATACAACCAAAGATACTTGAGGAAGTTGATAAAATTGAGATAAAATACAGAAGTAGAGATAAAAATTTATCTAATTTAATTAATGAATCTATTACTAAAGAGAATTTAATTAAATATAATTTTTCAAATAATCTAATAGAAGATATTCTAACAATTCATAATCCCACTAGAGAGTTAGTAGCAGGATTTAAATCAAATAAAGGTTTTTTTGGTAAATATCTATATGCACTTAAATTCTTAGAAGCTTATAGTTATATGTCAAAACTAAAATCTAAAAAGAGAACTTATCTTGCTATTAAAGAGTTAAATTCTAATATTAATAAATTTATAGATTCACTTCCATTTAAATTAACAAATGACCAAACAGAAGCAATCAATGATATAAAAAGTGATTTAAATAGTAAAATTAGTGCGAAACGAATCGTTATAGGTGATGTTGGTTGTGGTAAAACTATGGTTATATTAGCATCTGTTGTAATAGCTTATCCAAATCAAGCAATACTTATGGCACCAACTACAATTTTAGTTAATCAAATTTATGGAGAAGCTAAAAAATTTCTACCAAAAGAGATAAAAACTCTATTAATAACTTCAAATCTTAAAGATGAAAATTTAGAGGATTATAATTTTATAATTGGAACTCATAAACTTCTATATCAAAAATTGCCAAAAGCTGAATTGATTATGATAGATGAACAACATCGTTTTGGAACAGAACAGCGAAGTTTACTAAGTAAATTAGTATCTAGTGGAAAAAAAAGACCGCACTTTTTACAATTTTCAGCAACTCCAATCCCTAGAACTAAAACAATGATGGATTCAAATTTAATAGATTTTAGCCTCATAAAAGAGTTACCATTTAAAAAAGATATTGATACTAATGTTATTTCACGAGAAAATTTTAAAGAGTTATTAACTCATATTCAAAGTGAGTTAGATAAAAATAATCAAGTGGCAATAATTTATCCATTAGTTGAGGAGAGTGAAAATTTTGAGTATATTTCATTAGAGGAAGCCAAAGAGTTTTGGGAAAATAAATTTGATGGAGTATTTACAACTCACGGAAAAGATAAGTTAAAAGATAAAGTTTTAAAAGAGTTTAGAGATAATGGTAAAATTTTACTGGCTACGACAGTTATTGAAGTTGGAATATCTCTACCAAAACTCTCTACTATTGTAATATCAGGTGCTGATAGATTAGGATTTGCTACACTTCATCAATTAAGAGGAAGAGTTTCAAGAACAGGACTTAAAGGCTACTGCTTTTTATACTCAAAAAAAGAGTCACAAAGATTAAAAGAGTTTATCAAAACTACAAATGGATTTGAAATTGCTGAACTTGATTTAAAATTTAGAAATAGTGGAGATTTACTCACAGGCAAAAGCCAAAGTGGAAAAACCTTTGAATGGTTAAATTTATCCGAAGATGAGGAGATTATAAAAAGAGCGAAAGATATTTTAGAGAGTTAAGTTAAATTTTAGAGACCATTAAAAAAACTGTCTTAACTTGTCAGTCCATTATATATCAATTAACTTTTTCATAAAAATTATTTTAGCATTAACTCAACTTATCGTAATATTAGCTATTTATATATTCATCTTTAAATTTTGAATATCTCTTAGCTGATGCGTAAAGTTCTTTAACTTCTTGATCTGTTAATTCCCTTACAACTTTGGCAGGACTTCCCATAATTAAACTTCTAGGTGGAAATTTTTTATTTTGAGTAACTAATGAACTAGCACCAACTATTGACTCTTTTCCAATTATTGCACCATCTAAAATTGTAGCACTCATTCCAATCAAACAAGCATCTTCAATACAACATCCGTGAAGCATTACACGATGACCAACTGTTACATCATTACCTATGATTGTTGGATTTCCATCACTCATATCCTCTTTTTTAAAATGAGTTACATGAATCATACTTAAGTCTTGTATATTAGTTCTATCTCCAATTACAATTTTATGTACATCTCCTCTAATTACACATCCAAACCAAATTGAGACATCTTCACCACAAGTTACATTCCCAACAACACTACTGTTTGGTGCAATCCAACTATTTTTACCAAATTTTGGAAACCACTCTTTATATTTTAATAACATATATATTCCTTTTAAACTTTGCTATAATTATACAAAAAGGATTATTAAATGGACGCTCTAGGCTATGGAACTAGTTATGATATAAGTACAGGGGCTTATATATTTTCTATTTTAGCACTTATATTTTTAGGATATTTTGGGCTTAAAATATCAAAAGGTGAACTTAAATTTAGAGGTGAGAGTGACAAAATAAGTAATGAAGACAAAGCTAGAGTGAACTCACAATATAAATTTTTTATAACTTTAACAGTAATTTTTGCTACTACAATGGTTTTGTTATATTTGATAAAAAAAGGTATATTATAAACATATCTTTCTTTTAATAGACTTCTTTCAAAACTCAAAAATTATTTTATTTAAAATTATAGTAAAATTAATTAAAGGATTTTATTTGATTAATAAAAAAATAAAAAATAGTCTATCAATATTTATACTTTTAGTTTCAGATATAGCTACTATTTTTATATCACTAGTACTTGCTCATTTTTTAAGAAATTATTTAAATTATTTTATAGAAGAACAGTATATTGATGAGTTTAATAAATATATTTTTTTAATATGGATATATTTTATTATTATAATATTTTTTATTTATGAAGGAATTTATATACAAAGATATGGCTTTTGGCAAGAGATAAAAAAAATATATAAAGCTATAATTTTTGCTTTTTTGATAGTTTTTTCATTTTTAGCACTATCTCAAAGTGTTATAGAATATTCAAGAACTTTAATTAGTATCAGTTTTATACTTATGTTTTTATCTTTTCCAATAGTAAAGTTATTTATTAAAAAATTGCTTTTTTCTTTAAGCTTTTGGCAAAAAAATATTTTTTTTATTGGAAATAGTAGTGAAGAAAAACAATTAAAAAAGTTTTTAAAAGATAATTGGTATTTAGGTTATATTTTTTCGAATCAAAGTTCAGATACTGTATTTATTTTAAATCAAAATTTAATAAATACTCTTCTATTAAAATATAGAGAGATTCTATTCTTATCAAATTTTAAAAATATAAATTTTACAACAAATATTATATCTATTAAAAATAATCTTTTATTAACATATAATGTTTTTTTTAAACAACTTTTTGAATTTATATTAATACTATTTTTACTACCATTTATAACATTAATATCTATAATTATAATTATTTTAATAAAATTTGATTCAAATGGAAATATTTTTTTTAAGCAAAATAGAATTGGTAAAAATGGTGAAACTTTTAAATGTTTAAAATTTAGAACAATGTTTATTAATAATGACACTATTTTAGAAAAATATTTAAAAGAAAATTCAAAAGCAAAAGATGTATGGGATAATTATCATAAACTTCCAAATGATCCAAGAGTTACAAGAGTTGGAAAATTTTTAAGAAAATACTCTTTTGATGAATTACCACAAGTTATAAATATATTAAAAGGTGAAATGAGTTTAATTGGTCCTCGTCCATATATGCTTAGTGAAAAAGAAAAAATAGGAAAAGATTTACATATTATTAAAGCAGTAAATGGTGGAATTACAGGACTTTGGCAAGTGAGTGGAAGAAACTCTTTAACTTTTAAAGAGAGAGTTAGTTTAGATGTTTGGTATGTAAAAAATTGGTCTTTATGGCTTGATTTTGTAATTTTATTAAAGACATTCAAAGTAGTTTTTAAAGATAAAGGAATTTTATGAAATTTTATGATTACTTAAAGATAAAAGAGGATAATTTTTCACTTAAAAAAGTTTGGTTTTTAATTTTCATAGCTTATTTTTTAAGTGTAACAGTTAGATATATTCTATTTTTTCAAATTATGAATAATCCAAATTTTTTTGTTGATGGAAATGTTATATCTATCTGGACTCCAGATGCTGGACTTTATGGATTTTATGCAAAAGAGTTAGCAAATGGAGTCTTATATCCATTTAATAGTGAATATATTGCTGGATATTTGATATATTTTATAACAAATATTAGTGGTCTAAATATTGATATAGTAATGTTTTATCTACCAGCTTTTTTATCGTCTTTAATTGTGATTCCTATTATTTTAATTACAAAACTTTATAATATTACACTTCTTGGATTTTTTTCTGCACTCTTAGGAACTATTAGTTTAAGTTATTATTCAAGAACACATTTAGGTTATATGGATACAGATAGTTTAAATCTATTTTTTAGTTTAATAATTATCTATTTTTTTATGGCTTTTAGTGTAAAAAGAGATTTTATATATTTAATATTAACTATTATATTTATATCTATGTTTTATTTTTGGTATCACTCAAGTCTACCAATTATTATAGGGATAATAATATTTTATATTTTATATTTCTTAATTTTTGATAATTTTAATATTAAAATAAAATTGATAACTATCTCTATAATATTTTTTATAGTTGGCTATATTGGATATAAATATAATTTAACTCATTTTTATGAGAGAGGAGTTGATTATTTAAATAAAAGTCAATTTATAGAATTAAATGGATTAAAATTTAAATCATCTCTTTTAACAGTAGCAGAAGCACAAAGTTCAAACATATTTAAAATTGCAGAATTAATGTTAGGTTCATTTTTTTATTTTTTAGCTTCAGTAGTAGGTCTTATTTTAATTTCGATTAGATATAGAGCATTTATAATTAGTTATATACTGTTCATTTTGGGAATAATTTCAGTTATTGCTGGATTTAGATTTTCTATGTATGGAGTTGGAGTTTCTTCAATTGGAGTTATATATTCTATATTTGTATTAAAGAATATAATGATAAATTTTGCAGAATTTAGTCAAAAAATATCTATTATAACCATTAGAATTTTAATGAGTGTAATATTTATTTTATTTATAATTTCAATTTTAAAATATAATAAGACTATACGCCCTATATTTTTAAGTGAAGATATAAAAATTTTAAATGAGTTAAAAGAAAAATCAAAAAAAGATGATTTTATTTTAACTTGGTGGGATTATGGATGGCCTCTTTGGTATTATACAGGGTTAAACACTTTAATTGACAATGGTAAACATCACGAAGATAACTATATAGTCTCTAAAATACTATTTTCGACTAATCAAAATTTTGTGGCAAACGCTAGTAGGTATTTTTTAGAAAATTATAAAAAATTTAAACCTAAAAGTATAATTAGTTATGAATTTAATAAAAAGGACAATAAAACATTATTAAATGATTTAAAAAATAATAATTTTAAATTACCAATAAATAGTATAGATATAAATATTATGTTAGATGAAAGAATGCTTTCCAAAATTATTCCTATTCTTTATTTTTCAAATATTAACTTAAAAACTGCTAGAGAGATCAAAAAATATGCTATTTTTAGTTCTTTAGTAAGCAAAAAAGATGTAAATAAAATTACTGGAAAAAATTTTATTATAGATTTAAATATGGGAATAATTAATATAGAAAATAAAAAAAGTATAGCTTTAAGTAAAATTTATTTAAAATCAAAAAAGAGTTTAAAAGAGATAGATTTTAATAACTCAATAGGTTATAAGGCTATAATATATTATGACTATTTAATTCTTTTAGAAGATGAATTATTTAACTCTTTTTTAATTCAAGTGTTTATATTTGATAAGTTTGATAAAAAATATTTTGATTTAATATCAAGAAGTAAAAATATTAAACTATTAAAGTTAAAATTTTAATTTAATTTAATTTGTTGTATAATAATAGTTGATTTTTCCAAAAAAGGATAAAAAATGGATTCTAAAAAGGTTTATAAAAGAGTTGCGGTCAGTTTTGTTGTAGCTGGATTTTTAGTGAGTGGAGCGAGTGGAGCTTTGAGTGTAATTAATAGTTATGGGGGTAATACAACAGGAGTATTAGAAAATATAACTTCAACTTCATTATCTGCAAATAGTGGCAATATGACTTTTGCAGATTTCTATTTTAATGGTATAAGCTCAGATAATTTAACAGGTTTAACTCTAAATGTAACGAATAGTATATATGGCTATAATAATTTTACTAATGTAAAAGCAAAAGTATTTGGTGTAACTACAGGTGATGTTACCACACTTTTAGGTTCTCAAACATTGAGCAGTAAAAGTGCTACAGTATCATTATCAGATGGTTCTAGTACATCAGATTTAGTTTTAATTAGTGATTATAAACAATTTTTTGTAAATTTATATGTAGATGGCGATTATAGTTCTAGTATGTACAATGGCGATGATTTTACAGTTACAATTTCGGCAATGGATATTAATGGAAGTTCTTATAGTACCTTCCCTTCATTTACAACATCAAGTACAAGACAAGTTAGTGGTGGTAAAACATATATTACTTATACAGCAATTACAGATAATATTACAGATGATGGTGTAATTACTAGTGGTAATGCAGCTACTGATATAAGTAGTAATGGTGATGAAGTGACTACACTTACAACTGATACTGGAGGAGTAAGTACTACAACAGTAGATGGAGATACCGGAACTGTTACATCTGAAATAACAACCAAAGATGGTACGAAAACAACAATTAATTCAGAAATTAAAGTTAAAGCCACAGTTAATTTAGATGGAAGTTTAACTCAAGAGGCCTTATTAAGTAGTGATAGTGAAGCAAAAAAAGTTAAAATTACAGCAAATACAGATGGTACAACAAATGCAAGTGTAGAGACTAAATCAGGAGTTACAGTAAAAGTTGATGTACCAGTTGGTGCTGAAACAACTATAAGTGCTGATGGTTCAATTACATCTAGTGTAGAAGTTGATTCTAGTGTGGGTGGTGAAAAAGTAGCTGTAGAAATTAAAATTGATGCAACAACAGGTAAATCTTCAGCAACAGTATCTCAAGTTGTTACTATAAATGGTAAACAAGTAACACAAACTTTTAAAGTTGCAGATTATGACGGTACTACCGAAAGTGTAACAGAGTTTATTAAAACTAGCAACTTAAGAGCAGTAGATGATAATTTAGGCGGTATTAAAAAAACATTTAAATCAAACAGAAGCTTCTTTGTATCTAAAGCAAATTTATCTAGGGAAACAGATTATAGTGAAGCTAAAACAGTTGAAATAATTCCAACAACTCAATGGCAAAAATTTGAAGAGATTGTCTTATTTGATGGTAAAAGAAGTTTAAAACTTTTATTAGGTGGGGCTGATATTGTTATTGATGATGAGAGAGTTCCTATGGTTCCAAATAAGGAATATTTATTACCTTTAGAAATTACAGAAGATGGAGAAACAACTACAGATACAAATTCTGAAGCTGTATATACTGATGGAAAATTATCATTAACTACTGGTTGGAATTTAGTGTCACTTCCAGTTGATACAATGGTAGATGATTTATCAATTTTTGGTGACTACTCTACATCTTGGAAATATAGTGATAAAAAATGGAGTCAAAATCCAACAACTCTTAATAAAGCTGAGGGTATATGGTTTAAAATGAATAGTATTAATGAAGCTGTATTCTCAGGTGATACTTATGAACCTGTAGTAGCTGATTTAGGTATGGGTTGGAATTTAATTGGAACTGGTGCTGAATTAACTAATTTTAAATCAAATAATTCTCTTGAAGCTCTTTGGATATTCCAAAGTAATAAATGGATTGCAAACCCTAAAACTATCTATGCAGGTCAAGGTTTTTGGATTAAAAAATAAAAATAGATGGAATCTTTTTCTTTCTATTTTTTACATAAAAAATAGATATCTACTTAATTTAAAATTAAAACTTTTTATATGACTTCATTGTTCTCTTTTATTTTGATATAATTTATAAATATTTAATAAAGGTTTAAAATGAGAGTTGCTGTTATTGGAACTGGTTATGTTGGACTTGTAACAGGAACTTGTTTTTCTCAAATGGGAAATAGTGTCATTTGTGTTGATATTGATAATAAAAAAATAAAAAACTTAAAGCAAGGTATTATCCCTATATATGAGCCATTGTTAGAGGAGATGGTAAAAGAGAATTGTAAAAAAAATAATCTTAATTTTACAACAGATATAAAAGAGGCTGTTGAAATTAGTGAAATTATTTTTATTGCAGTTGGAACTCCAATGGATAAAGATGGAAGTGCAGATTTACAATTTGTTGTGAGAGTTGCAGAGGATATTGCAAAATATATGACAAAAGAAATTTTAGTTGTAAATAAATCAACTGTACCAGTTGGAACTGGAGATAGAGTAAGAGAAGTTATAAATAGAGAATTAGGGAAAAGAGAAGTTAAAATAGATTTTGATGTGGCTAGTAATCCTGAATTTTTAAAGGAGGGTTCAGCCGTAAACGATTTTATGAAACCTGATAGAGTTATAGTAGGAGTTAAAAATCAAAAATCATTAAATATTTTAAGAGAGTTGTATCGCCCATTTACAATAAATCACGATAGATTTATTTCAATGGATATTCGCTCGGCAGAAATGACTAAATATTCTGCAAATGCTATGCTCGCTACTAAAATCTCTTTTATCAATGAAATTGCAAATATATGTGAGAGAGTTGGAGCTGATGTAAATAGAGTTAGAATTGGAATAGGAAGTGATAATAGAATAGGATATAAATTTATTTACCCAGGTTGTGGATATGGTGGAAGTTGTTTCCCTAAAGATGTTCAAGCTTTAGTGAAAACAAGTAGAGAATTTGGATATGAGCCTAAAATTATAAGTGCTGTTGAAGAAGTTAATCAGAGACAAAAATTTTTAATAGCAGATAAGATAATTAATAAATTTGGAAATAATTTAAATGGTCTAGTATTTGGAGTTTGGGGACTTAGCTTTAAACCTGAAACTGATGATATGAGAGAGGCTAGTTCAATTTCAATTATTAATAAATTGACAAATGCTGGAGCAAAAATTAGAGCTTATGACCCAAAAGCTATGGATGTGGCAAAAGAGTTTTACTTCAAAAATAATGATAAAATAGAATATTTTAATAGTAAATACGATGTATTAAATAGTTCTGATGCTTTAATCTTAATAACAGAGTGGAAAGAGTTTCGCTCACCTGATTGGCAAGAGTTAAAAAAGAGACTTAAAAATCCAATTATATTTGATGGTAGAAATCAATATGATAAAAACTTTTTACAAGAGCATAAATTTGAATATTTTCAAATAGGTGTTAATTAAATTTAAAGAGAGAGTATGAAAAAAGCGATAGTTACAGGAGTTACAGGACAAGATGGAGCTTATTTAGCTGAATTTTTACTAAATAAAAATTATATTGTTTATGGTACATATAGAAGAACCAGTTCTGTTAATTTTTGGAGAATAGATGAACTAGGAATCTCTAATCATCCAAATTTACACTTAATAGAGTATGATTTAACTGACCAATCAAATAGTATTAGAATGGTTAGTGAAATTGAGCCTGATGAGATATATAATTTAGCAGCACAAAGTTTTGTAGGTGTCTCATTTGAGCAACCAATTTCAACAGCACATATTACAGGCTTAGGGGCTTTGCATCTATTAGAAGCTATTAGAATAGTAAATTCTAAAATAAAATATTATCAAGCTTCAACTTCTGAAATGTTTGGAAAAGTTCAAGAGATTCCCCAAATTGAGACTACACCTTTTTATCCTAGAAGTCCTTATGGAGTTGCGAAACTTTACGCTCATTGGATGAGTATTAACTATATGGAATCTTACGGTATATTTGTATCTAGCGGAATCTTATTTAATCACGAAAGTCCGCTTAGAGGATTAGAGTTTGTAACTAGAAAAATAACTGATAGTGTGGCAAAGATAAAATTAGGAAAATTAGATATTTTAGAACTTGGAAATTTAAATGCCAAACGAGATTGGGGATACGCAAAAGATTATATAGAGGGAATGTATTTAATGCTTCAAGCTGAATATGCAGATACTTTTATATTAGCTACGAATAGAACCCAAAGCGTAAGAGATTTTGTAAATATGGCTTTTAAAGCTGTGGATATAGATTTGATTTGGGAAGGAAGCGAAGAGAACGAAATAGGAATAGATTCTAAAAGTGGTAAAACTTTAGTTAAAGTAAACCCTAAATTTTATAGACCAGCAGAAGTTGAGCTTTTAATTGGAGATTATACTAAAGTAGAAAAAATTTTAGGATGGAAACCAAAAACAAATTTAGAACAATTATGTAAAATGATGGTTAAAGCTGATATTAGGAGAAATGAAATTGGATTTAGTTTCTAATAGAGTATTAATATTTGGAATAGATAGTTTTACAGGTTTTCATTTATCAAGTCATTTAAAAGAGTTAAATTATGAAGTGATTGGAACAACTTTAAATGATTGCGATTTAAGAGATAAAAATAGTGTAAAAAAAGTTTTAAAAGATAAAAAAGCAAATTATATAATTAATCTGTCTGCAATCTCTCTTGTGGTACACGAAAATATAAAAGAGATTTATGATGTTAATTTTTTTGGGGCTTTAAATATTTTAGATTCACTAATAGAGTTAAATTTTAATCCTAAAAAGATAATTTTTCCAAGTAGTGCAACAGTTTATGGAAATATTGAAGTTAATGAAATTGATGAGGATATTTGCCCAAATCCAGTAAATCATTATGGAAATTCTAAATTAGCAATGGAAAATATGGCTAAAACTTACTTTGATAAATTAAATATAATTATATTAAGAAGTTTTAATTATACAGGTATTAAGCAAAGAGATAACTTTTTAATTCCAAAGATTATAAAACACTACAAAGAGAAAAAAACAGAAATTGAGCTTGGAAATTTAAATGTAATTAGAGAGTTTAACGATGTTCGATTTGTAGTTGATATTTATGCAAAATTGATTGAAATTAAAGAGAGTTCCCTAATTTTAAATTTATGCACCTCAAATGGCGTAAAATTGCTTGATGTAATAGATATTATGAATAGAATAGCAAATTATGAGATAAAAGTTAAAGTAAACCCTCTATTTGTAAGAGAAAATGAGATAATAAAAATAGTTGGTTCAACTAAAAAACTATTCTATTTTGTTAAACCTGAAAAAATTTATAGAATAGAAGAGACTCTAAAAAAGATGTTTTTTTAAAATATTTGTTATAATAATAAAAAATATTTATATTGGAGTTATTTTGAAAAAGTTAGTAGCTTATGTTACATCCTCACTTCCTGATAAAAATTTTACAATAGATTTAATACTTAATTTAAAAGAGGTTGGAGTTGATACAGTAGAGTTAGGAGTTCCATTTTCAGACCCTGTAGCAGATGGTCCAGTTATAGAGAGGGCTAATCAAATTTCACTTGTAAATGGTTTTAAAGTAGATGATATTTTTGAAATATCAAAACAAGTTGCAAATAAAATTGATACTTTATGGATGGGATATTTTAATCCATTTTATTGTAAAGGTATGGGATATTTTTTACAAAAAGCAAAAGCACTAAGTGTAAGTGGATTTATAATTCCAGATTTACCACACGAAGAGGGAGTTATTTATAAAGATTTATTTAACGAATATAATTTAAATTTAATTGATTTTGTTGCCCCAACTGATTCAAAAAAGAGAATAGAGTTTATTACTAAAAATTCAACTAAATTTATATATCTTGTAGCTTATGCAGGAATTACAGGAACAGCTCAAAAAGAGGATTTAAAACCTATTATAGAAAATATTAGAAATGCAACAGATACTCCTATTTATGTAGGTTTTGGTGTAGATGAGAAAACAGCAAAAGAGAAAATTAAAGGAGTTGATGGTGTTATTGTAGGAAGTGCTTTTGTAAAAGAGTTAAATAGAGAAGACTTGACAAACACTCAAAAAATAGATAATATCTCGAATCTTGCGAGAATTATAAAAGAGGAAATAAACTCTTAATTTATGGGGATGACTTGGCTTCGACAGGAGTAGCAAGGTTTGAGTTGCATGTCGCTTTGAACAATAGCGTAAAAATGTTCATAAATTTTAAACGCAAACAATACAAATTTCGCTCCAGCTTACGCTAAAGTAGCATAAGTCTAAACAAACATTTCGGAGCAGTTACTACTTAGTTTCGCTATCAAACTTTTTAGTAACTTAAAATTAGATAGCTTAATTTATAGTTCGCTCGTACTTTAAATGAAATTAAGAGCTTGAATAATTTGAGTTTTGCGTGTTGAGCTTGGATTATTGACAACTTTCAACACCACTAAGCATGTAGAAGCTTTTTCTAACCTATTTTTGGACAGGGGTTCGATTCCCCTCATCTCCACCAAATCAATTCTTAATATTTTTTGAAATCTTAAAAAATTTAATTAATTATTTCAAGATTGAGTAATTTTGTAACATAT
>JADGEE010000040.1:5927-25968 GCA_016744535.1 Campylobacteraceae bacterium | reverse complement strand
AATGATATTAATTTTAATTATAAAATGGATGATTTAGAAAAAGTTTTAGAAATGAATAACTTTGATGAGAGTGATATAAATTATAAAGGTTTAGAGTTCTCATCAAGCAAAGAGGCTAAAAGAAGAAAGGATTTATTAAGTCGTGCTAATGATGTAACAAACAATTTAATTATGATGGATAAAATAGAAGATAAAAGCTTTGATAATGAAGATAAAAATCTCTTTTTAGAATCAAAAGTATTTGAAGATAATAAACTCTATCAAGAGAATAAAAAAGGCTTGAGAGATTTTTACGATAATTATCATACAAAAAATTTAGAGTATGATGAGAAGCTTTTAACAAATGAAGAGCTTACAAAAGATATTAACGATATAGAAGCTAAGAGAAAGTTTAATTTATCAATGGAGATGATAAACTCTAAAAACTTAATTACAAAGCTTTTAAGAAGCAATAGTGCAATAAAATCACTTGGTAGCTGTGTAGCTAATAAATTAACACCTGATGGCAAATTTGATACTAAAAATAGTGGAATAGATAACTGTTTAGAGAAGTTTTTAGAGAAAGTAAAACAACAAGCAGATAAGCAATTAAATTATTTAAATCAATCTCTTAACTCTCCAGCTGGACTTATGGCATTAAATCCTGTAACAACTCTTTTTTATATGAATATTATTTATCAACAGATACAAGCTGAAATACTAGAGGATAGAAAAGCTACAATGGATAAAGATTTTGCTGAAAAAATTTTTGGAGTTGGAGGAATTCACGATAGTGTTAATAATGCTGAAAAATTTGCAAAAACTATTTTATTAAAAACTAAAGAGAGTGAACACTCACTTGACTATCTCTCTAAAAATGCCCTAAGTGATGTGAAAAATTATATATTAAAAAATAAATTCTTAGATGAGTTAAAGAATATTGATTTAAATGATACTAATGAAGCTTTAAAGAGAGCATTTAAAGAGTTTGATATAAAAGACGACTTTGAGTTAAAAAATGAGATTGATAAGAGTATTGAACTCCTAGAGAGTGAAGTTAAAGAGTTAAATGACACTTATCAACAAAAAGAGGAGAAAGATGAGCGATTAAAGAGGATATTAAATAATAGTGAAGCAAGATTAAATCAATTAGTTACTAAATTAGAAGAGAGAGAAGAGGCTTTAAAAGAGGTAGAAAGTACACCTGAAAAAAAAGAGGCTTTCATAAAAGAGTATTCTCAAGAGAGCTTTGATAGAGCCTTAACATTAAATCAAGAGTATAGAGATGAAATTCAAAAAATCAAAACTGAAATTGATGAATTTAAATATGAAGTAAAACATAGTGTAGTTGAATTTGAAGATTTAAAAGAAAAACTAAAAACTAAAGAGAGCAAAATTGAACAATTTAAAAGTGATAGGGATAATCTCAATTATGAAAGTTTAAATAAAGAGCTTTCAATTGTCTCATTGCTAAATTCAATCAAAGATGAAAAAAATAATATAAACAGACCATACAACTCTTTAGAACTTAGAAAATTAAGAGAGATTGAAACTATTGCATTAGCTAGTTTGGTTGATGAAAAGTTTGATAATTTTGATTTTGGAATTGATGAGAATCAATTTGAAGATGAAAAGTTAAAATTAATCGTTCAAGAGATTAAAAATAATAATTTAAATAATGCAAAAGAGTTGCTAGATAGTTACTCTATTTATGGAAATAATAATTTAGATACTCAACTGCATATAAAAGATTTACAGACAGCAATAGAGCAAAAATGGAAATACAATAGTGCTGATAATTACTCTAAAAAGATTGAATTTTTAAAAGATAGTAGCATTTATGCAAGTTTAGAAAATAGTCTTGATATTAGATTTGAGTATAAACAAAAAGGCAATAAAGTTTTACTTGCAACACTAAATGATGAAATCTCCATTGATGATAAAAAAGCAAAAGAGATAACTAGATACGATGAAGAGTTAGATAACTTTGAAATGAAAGATTCTCAAAGAGATGTTAAAGAAGAACTTAGAGAAAAATCTTGGACGAGAAGGAGAGGGGCTAGGATGTAGAAAAGTTTTTCTTTCACAGTTTCATTTTCTACTCTCTTTTTTGCACAATAATCTATAATTTTAATCAATCCGATATTTTTGCATTCTTGTTGAAAAACAAGAAAATTTTAACAATTGGGATTTTAAATGCAAAATATAAAGATAATAGACATCACAAGCAAAAATGCAAATGAAAAGTTTGAGAAGTTCATTAAGGGTAATTTAGACTTATTTCAAAATATGAATAGTGATAAATCATTAGGTTTTAGTAAAAATGGTGAAATTTACTTTCATCAAAAGAAATTTTTTAACTTATTACTTTTTAACTTTTCAATTATTGACTTAATAGAAATTGCTCAACAAAATCAGATAAAAATTGAAAAGATTGGAGATGAAAAATTTATCAAAATTAATTTTTAACAATATCACCAAAAGAGACTACATCTTTTGGTGTGATGAAACTTTATTAAATCCCTCATCTTTTAAAATTATATCAATACTGTTTAATACATCATCTTTTAAAGTAGGCTCAGAAGAGATTTTATTCCATTTATTAGCTAAATCTATAATTTCATCTCTATTTGAATCAATACTCTCTTTTGATAGCTCATTTAAGTTTTTATTTGCAATTTGGAAATTATTTCTACTGCTTCCATAAGTAAGAGTATATAGTGCTTTATCCAATTTTTCCATTGAGTTAGCCTCTTGGATAGTCTTTTCCATTAACTCTTTGCCTTGATATTTTTCTCTATTGTAAACTGAAAAACCACCAGAGCAACTAAATTTAAAATTATTAATTTTCTCTATAGAACTTTCATTTAATTTGATACTGCTGTCATTAAAAATATACTCTTTCATATCTTTATCAAATTCATCACTTTTAAAATAATCTATTACATCTTGAGGTGAATGTTTACTATTTTTAGAGAGCATAGAGAAAAATTCATCACTACCCTTGCCACCTCTCATAACTAAACAATCAAATTCTAAAAGTTTTTTAGCAACCAAGTCAATATATCTATCTCCTATTATTTGTGAATCTGTTAAATCATTTGAATATTTTAAATCATTAATATCAATAAAAATTCCATAATCTTTGTTTTCACAATGTGCCTTAACATTATTATTTACAAACTCATCTATTACTAAAAAGTCATCACTTCTTGTACCCATATACTTTTCCATAGCATAATTACTAAAAATGGCTGTACCGAATTTTGATAAGAAATCTTTATCAACATACTCTTTAGAGATAAGTTCAGTTGCTACATTTTCAATGTTTTCAATATCGCTTAACATATTTTCTAAATTATTTAAACCATTTACAATTTTATCAGCATTTTCCATAGTTTTGGAATTCTCTTTTGGGAATTCTGAGTCATATAGTCTTTCTAATTCATCATACGGTATTTTATGCAATTTTTCTTCATATTTCTCTCTAGCTATTTTCTTTAAATCACTCATTAAATCATCATCTATTTTATCATCATTTTCCACAGTTAATATTTTTTGTAATATCTCATTAAAGGTTGGAAGTTCTTCAAGTTTAAGGTCATCGCCTATCGTTGCACTGTTATATATCGAAGGATAATCTATTTTTGTTGTTTCTTTGTAAAGTGCTAAAATACTTTTATATTTTTCATCATTAATTTTTATTACACCTAAATAAATTGAATTTGTTAATAAATCCTTCATTAAAGTATTTTTAAGTTCATCTTTACTAATAACTATATTTTCTCCAAACTTTTTTTCACTTAATAGTTCAGTTTTCTCTTGAATTTGATTAAAATTTGAAGTATTAAAAATTCTATTTTCAAATAAATATTTTTTTGCTTCTTCAATATTCTCTTTATACTCTTCTTCTGTTTGAGAATTATCAAGACTTAAAGCTAAGTCTGCATTTAATGATATTTTAAAAACACTATTAATATTATCAATTTCATTGCAATTATAATATTTGCCACCTTCTAAATTTGCACTATTATCTCTTTCAATCTTTCTTTCAAACTCCTCAATATAATTATCAATACGCCATTGAACTGAACCTTCTTCACCGTTTAAACGACCTTCTTCCATTTGTTCTTCTGCTAAAGTCCAAAATATGTCATTTATTGATTTATCTGTTGTTATTGATAAAATATCAGCAATTTCGTCTAAGTATTTTGTTTTCTCTATTTGACTTCTTAATGGATTTTGAAAATCATTATATAAAAATTCTAACTTATACCCCTCATCATACTTTTTGTTCTCATCGTATAAATAAAATCCATAAGCTCTACCAGTTTTTTCAATAACATTATCTTTCCAATTTTTCGTCTCATCAATTGCAACTATTTTTAAACCTTTTTTATTATTTTCAATTTCACTATTTAAATTAAAAGATGATTTAATTTGCTCTATCAAAATCGAAATTTCATCTTTATATTTAATAGCTAACTCTTTAGCAACTTTATTGCTTTCATCTATACCCACTTTTCTGCCACTTTTAAAAGCTTCTTGATTGCTTAAATTCTCTTTTTTATCAACATTCATATTTTTAGATTTAACGATTTTATTATAACTTCCATCAAAGTTACTTTTACCAAAACTATATTTTAATTTAGATTCTAAAAGGATTTTTGAACTTTTTATAGCATCTAAAATATCTTTAACAAGTTTTTTTTCACTACTATCTGTCAATTCATCATCAACGGTCACTAAAATATTAATTTTTCCTTTGTCTTCGTAAAATTTACCACAAAAAGCCCTATCTTCTTTTACTCTCTTTTGAGAATCAAGTTGAAACGAAACTCCTCCACTATCATCTCTAAAAATAGTAAAATTATGATTTTTACTTAAAATCAAAACTTTTTCATTAATATTATCTCCAACTACCGTAAAATCCCCATATTCTCCCAAATCTTTACTAAATACGCTATCCATTTTAATTTCCTCCATACTTAAAAATTTTACTCTTGACTTGAATTAAATCAATATCACTCTTTTTATAATTAACATTTAAATACTTTTCAACTGAATTTGAATCTGTCGAAATAGCTATAAAGTCAGTTATATTTTTATCAATTTCAATAGAACTATTTATCGCAACTTCTGCTGATACAATAGCCACATTATCTGCTATCTCTTTTTTCATATCTATATCAGCATCTATATTTTTTACTTTTTGCACTATTTTCTTATTTATCTCATCTGCTACGATTGGTCTATATTTAGCAAATTTCATATTAGCTTTACTGATAAAAGCAATCTCTTTCACACTAGAGGCATTAGTTATCATTTTTTCTATTTTTATTTTTAACTTATCTCTCTTTTTAGCTCTATTTATAGAGTTTTCTACAAAACTAGGTTTTAGCGATAAAGCCATATTTGAAGAGTTTATATCTATCTTTTTTGAGTTTAAAATTTGACTTTTTAAACTATCATCCTTAATATTTAATTTTATATCACCATTTTGAAACTCAATAAAATTAAAGTTTCTATCTTTTATATAATTACACTCATTAAGGCTTATTAAGGCTAAATTTAAATCTATGCAATCTAATGTGCTGTTTTGAATTTTATCATTAGAAATTCCATTATCTTTAATATATTCAGATACTGCAAAATCTAACTTGTCTAATAAAACAAAATCTTTATTAGTTACATTTTTATCTCTTATCACTCTATCTTTTAGAGAGTTAAACATTTCATTAGAGTATTGAATTTCAAAATTGTTTTTACTCTGAGATGATATTTCCATTTTATAAAAAATATCATCTATCTTTTTTTCAAACATATTGATATTTTTATGCTCTAAATCTTTTTCTACACTACTATTTACAATACCCATACTTACAGATGCTATCAGTATAGTAGCTATTATAAATGCTATCACTTTATCCTCCTAATTATTGTTTAAAAAAAGGTAGCATTTTATTTTTAAAGAAAAATTAAATTTAATTTAAGATTTTTTTTCTACTATAAAAATAAAAAAGGATATTCACTTATGGGTTTTGAAATACCTCCAGATGATGATATGAGTGATAATGAAGATTTTACATTTGAAGATGATAATTTAGATAGTACGGTTAATGCTCATAGCAATAACACTCATATTGTAGAAAATAGTAAAACAGATGAAAAAGTAAATGAAACAAGTGAAAATGAAAATATAGATGGATTAATTTATCCAAAAGAGTTATTAATAAAAAATTCAAAAAGTTATAATTTTACTGATTTCAAAGATTTAAAAATTTTTAAAATGCTTGAAAATGGTAAAGATAATCTATCAAATAAAAATTTAAAAGATTTAATAGATTCTTCATTAGATAGCGATATTGAAAAGTTTTCAAAATATAGTGCTACTACTATGCTTGGAAATATTTTTGAATTATTTAAATTAGATGAAAATAACAAATGCAGAGATATGGATTTTTTCCTATCTAAAAATAGAGTAAATAGACAATTAAATATCTTTTTAGAGAGTTTGCATAGTGAAGATAAAATTAAAATATGCAAACCAATATCTATCAAAGATGAAGATTTAACAATACTTCTATCACAAAGCCAAAATTTTATAAATGATATGTATTTTGTGTTAGAGCCTCTATTTGAAAATAAAATAAATATGGAAGCGATTAATATTTATAGAGATTCAATCAAAGAGAGTGAAATTTCTCCTAGCTTATTTTATGGAGTATAAAATGTTTAGAGTATTAAAAAAGCCTAAAATAGATAATATTAAAGATTTAGAAAGAAATATAAAAGAGTTTTCTCCTCTACTTTATAATAAAAAAAAATTATTTCATAAAAATGAACCAATAGAGGGATTTTTAAAAAATCACTTAATAGATATAGATATAAAATATAAAACCAAAGTAGAAAGAAAAGAGTATATTAAATCATTTGGATATGAAATTTTAGTTTTAAAGAGTGATGAGGATTTAAATGATTTTAAAAATATAAAAAATACAATTGCATTAACTAACAAAGAGTTAAACGAAAGTTTTTTAAGTAAAATAAGTAATTATGATGGGATAAAAATTTTTCATATAAAAAATAGAGACGATATAAATATCTTTTATCAAATAAAAAATTATATTGCTGATTTGAGGGCGTTTATAGAGAGTAATTCTATTTTAAAAGAGATGTATCACTTAAGCGATTGGGATAAAATAAAAAAGATAGTAACTTCAGAGAGATATAAAAAATTAATGGATATTCAAGCAATTGTTTTGAATGATAAAAAGAGTGGCAAAATAACTTTAGGAGTTAGCTATCCAACAGGAAAAATAAGTTTTACAAGATTTAATGATATTTGCTATATTTCAGGAGATGTGATTGATTGGAATTTCAATACAAGCAATTTAGATAAAGATTTAACACTTGATAATTTATTAAAAGAGATGGAACTTAAAGGTTATTCAAATATAGATATTATCCCAAGAGATGATGATAGTTTTAATATTCACGCAATGATTGATAATCAAGCTCCAATAATTAGAAAGGAAGTGCATAAAGATAAAATTGATGAAATCTATAAAGAGTTAAGAGCAAAAGCTAAAATAAATTCTCATAGCAATAAAAGCCTTGAGATAGTTGGATTAAAATATAATATTTATATAAATGGTGAATACTCTCCTAGAAATTACAGAATGACATTTGGAAAATTTTATGGCGGATTTGATAAATGCTCCATTAGAATTTTACCAACTGAAGAGGAGATAAGAGCAAAGAGTTATAAAGATTATGGCTATTTAAATATTATTAACGAAATTAATATAGAAATTTTTAAAAAAATTGAAAATAGAAGAAGTGGAATTTATAGTGTAATTGGAGAGCCAAATAATGGTAAATCAACACTTATGTATAAACAAATTATAGATTTAGTAGATTTTGAAAAGTATATCATTCTCTCAATTGAACATCCGAAAGAGGTAAGTATTAAAGGTGTTGCACAAAATGATTTAAATGATAGTAAAGATGCAAGTGATGATATAAAGAGAACCTACGATAATTTATTAGAAGAGTTTTTAACTTCCAATCCTCACTTTGTATATATGCAAGAAGTTAGAAATGAGTTACATCTTGAAAAGACTCTATTAGGAGTATTAGAGGGGATATTCTTTTCATATACATTCCACGCTGATTCAATTAGAGGTGCGATAGATAGAACTGAAGCAATGCTTAGGAAAACTGGTGATGTAGGTAAATATATGGCTATTTATAAAAGAAATTTATCTGTATTAATTGCGATTGAATTAATTAATAAAAAATGTCATATATGCAATGGAAGTGGATATGTACTTAATAATAGTTGTGAGCAATGCAATGGAAAGGGTGAGAGTGGCAGAGTTCCTGTATTAGAGATTGGTATTTTTAATTTAGATGATGAAAATAGGATAGATTCAAAAGATGATATTAGAGACTTTGCTGCACTTATCAAAAATGGAAAATTAAAATATACATCAAAAAGAGAATATGCAAAAAAACTCTTAGATAGTGGTGTTATTACTGAAACTAGATTTAATACTTTATTTCCTCCAAAAAGAGCTTAAAGATGATAAAAGAGTTAAATTTAAATTCAATAGAAGATGTCTTTTATGCAAAAAGAGTTATAGCTATTATCAAAGAGGAAGAGAAGAGATTAAAAGATATTTTAAAAGGCTTTTATGAGAGAGAGTTTTTAACTAAAGAGTTTAAAAAGCCAAATGATTTTAATCAAAAAACACTCGAAAATATGAGAGATAAAGAGATTATTAAATTAAAAAATAGTTTCTTTGTAAATAAGCAAAATATTTATATTCCTATTCAAATAAAATCTACAAAGTCTATAAGTTCATCTTTTTTAGAGAGTGAAAAATTAATAAAAAAATACACAATTCAGTCAGCTATAAGTAGTAAAAAAGAGATAAATGATATATTTAAACAATCACTAATTCAAGATGATTATAAAAATATATTCAAGGGTAAAAAGTTAAATATTTTTGATAATAGAGGTTTTTCATTAAAAGCATTTGAAGATTTATCCATTGAAAATAAATTAAAATTGACAATAGAGTTTGAGTTAGAGAATACTCATCAAAGTATAAATAGCTTTATGGATAGTTTTAATTATAAGCTTCATAAAAAAAACTCAATGAGGTCAGATATAGATATATCAATATTCAATTTAAATGATAGTTTACAGCAAGTAAGAGATAGTGTTATCTCTATAATGAATCTAAAAGAGTTAGATATTAAATTAAAAGAGTTAAGAGAGATTAAAGATTTTATAGAGATTTTTGAAAAAAAAGTTGATTTAAGAAATTTTGAAAATGAAGAGAGTTTTGGAGATTATTTTAATACTAAAAATAGTTTAAAACTTTTTATTAAAGAGTATATAGACCCAATTTTTCAAAAAGATATTTTAGATGAAAATAAAATTAAAGATGATGTTAAAAATGGTATATTAAATGAAAGTTACTTAAATCATACAAGTAAAATCACTATCTATTCCCCAACAGATAAACCAAATAGAGTTATAGATTTAATTAATGACATTGAATCTTCTCTTGAGTTAAATAGTTTGATGAAGTTAAAATGAATAAAAAAGTAATCATCATAACTGGATTTTTGGGAAATTTTTTAAAAATTTCAGATGAAATTATTAAATTATTAAACTATGGGACTTCTAGTGAAGTTGATGAAAAACTATTAGAACAAGAATTAATTATAAAAAAAGAGTTTTTACTTAATTTAGAAACTCCAAAACTTTATCAAAAAATCATAAACTTAAAAAATAAATTTAAAGCTTCAGTATTTACACACTCATTTGATGGACTACTTGGAGATAATGCAAAATATCTAGTTGGAAATCTACTAGATGATACTTTAAAAATACCTCTAAATAAAAATATAGATTTAACTCTTTTAGAAGAGGAGTTAAGAGAATTAAAAGAAGATGATATTTTTATAGCTATTGATATAGATAATTATTTTATTAATGAAATTGCAAAGATGCTTAGGAAATCTAAAATAGAAAGAATTTATCTTCAAAGTAAAAGCATTAAAAATATAGATTTGAAAAACTTTTCTAAAGTACTTCATGGTGATTTACTAAAAACATTAAAAGCTTTAGAAAAATATCTATCAAAAAGTGATGTTATTTTAAATTTAACTAAAGAAGAGATTGAAATTCAAAATATATTTAAAAAATATGGAATTTACTTGAGAGATAGAGAGTTAAAAAGTCTAATAGAAATTCTATCTTTAGAAGTAATCTTAAGCGAAAAAGAGATTATAGATAGGTTTTCAAAAGAGATGATAAATAAAAATTGGATTAATAAAAACTCTACAATAGAGGAAAAAAATAGCTTTTTTATAGAGTTAAGAGGAGAACTTTTAAAGAGAGCTATAAATCATAAAGATTTTAAAGTTGAGAGAGAAATCTATATTTTAGCAAGTAAAAAAATAGATAATTATTTAAATTTACCAAATACAGATGAGAATGAGTTAAAAAAACACTACTTAATTGATAAAGAGTTGATAGAAAAGATATATAAAGAACAACTTCAATATGGTAAAAATAGAGTTATAGTTTTTAGTGAATCTATTTTGAGTGAAGATGAAAAGTTAGAACCAATTGCTCTGTATGGAAAAATCAATAGAGTTCGATGTCAAGAGTGTGATAGTATTTACTCTAAGCCAAAATCAAATTCAAAGCAAAATAAATTTCAAAATTTTTTATCATTTTTCAAACAAGAAAAAAAGTTTATTTGTAAAAATTGTCTGAATATCAATTATAGAGAAGATGTATTTTATACTAAAGATAGAGAAACTTTCAAGATACTAATGAGCTTAATTGATGATTTATTTGTAAATGAAAAAATTTATATTGATAAGAGAGTTTTCTCATTTGAAGAGAGTTTTTTAAAAGTGATGAAAAATGGATTAATAAAAAAAGGAGTTTTAGTTGAGTATATTTAATTTTAATATTGATTTGCTTGATACCGTAGGTATGGGGGGGGTAATGGTTCTAGTAGTAAATTATTTATTATTTCAAATGCAAAAAACACAAGATTATCAATTTTTTAAATACAATGCTATTGGTAGCTTTTTTATAATTATCAATCTTTTAGATAAATGGAATTTATCATCATTTATGATAGAGTTTGCTTGGTTAATGATAAGTCTATATGGTATGCTAAATTTTAAATTAAAATCCAATTAAGTTTATGGTGCTAAATTTTTTTATATAAATTTAGTAAGGAGAACTTATGTCAAAACCAATCTCACCATCAATTTTTGCTTCAATTGCAATTCAAGCAGGAAATAAAGATAAAGTTAATTTTTTATCAACTAATGTTGGTAAATTTGGAAGTGAAGGTATTGTCACAAAAGATATGCAAGATGGCAATAAAAACAAACCAATAGCTCACTTTTTAGGTGCTACAGCTTTAATAAACTCTGCTAGAGTAAATCCTACTCTAAGAACAAATACTATTGTAAAAGCACAAGAGTTTATATTAGGTATAAATGATGAAGAGTTTTCTGTATTTCTTGATAACTATACAGATTCTATGAAGATAGCAAAAAGAGAAATAAAAATTTCAGAAGATAATAAAAGAGATATATCTCATATTGATGTTGATAGTGAATTTTTAATCAAACCAACTCTGGGAGAGAATTACACTCAAATTGCGACAAAAATATGGAATTTTGCAAAAGAGGCAAATTCAAAAGGTTTCATTAAAGATTTTAAATCAATTCAAGATGAACTATCAACATCAGGAATATCTAAAAAATTTTTAAATTTAATTGATTTAAATTTAAATAGAAAAAATCAAGAAGCCTTCAGAGAATTTTATCAAGAGTTTACACAAGAGAAAGGAAAATTTTTAAGTGAAAATGATATGTTACTAGAAGGTAAAATATCATCAATTAATATAGTTAGTGATATATATGGTTTAACTAAAAATAAGAGTAATATTGAACTTATAGCAAAAGTGCTTAATGGAACTGATGATGATATAAACGAGAGTGTTAAAAATGATATTTTAAAATTAAAAGATTCTATGCAATTAAAATGTTATGCAATAGATAAAAATTATCTCAATGTGGGTTTTGATGCACAAGGAAATGTTTTAAGTTATGAAAATCTCTCTATGCCTGAACAAAATACAGGAGTATGGTTTAAAAGAGATGGACATAATATTAGTGCAGTTGCAAAAGAGTATAGAGATTTAGCAAATTTAATATGGAAAGCAAAAGATTATAAGGATATGGAGGATAAAGAGGGCTTTTTAAACAAACTTCAAAGTAGTATAGAATTTTTACACTCACCAAAACATAAAGATAACATAGAAAAGATTTTAAAGTTCTATGAAAAAGATAAACAATTAACAAAAGACTTTAAAAAACTTGTTGAGACTGGCAATCTAAAAGCAAGTAATTTTGATACAAGTACAATTTTAGATAACACAACTCATATAGAAGAGTTTAAAAGAGCAAAAGCACTTGAAAATATTATGGATACTCTACTCTCTAAAGAGTTTGTAAAAAACAAAATTGGTTCACTTTTATCATTTAAGAGAAATGACCAGAGTGGTAATAATAGATATATCGGAGTAGCTGGAGCTATTCAATTAGACTCTTTTAAAAATAGAGTAGGCAAAAAAGAGTCTTATTTAGATTTAAACTATCCAATGACAGTTTTAAATGAGAATGATGATGAAATTTTTAGTAAATCTTTGATACTTCAAGGAGCTTCAATTCCTGTGAAAGTAAATAAAAATGATAAAAATATAATTACATCAATTGAAGTTAAAGAGAACTCTTTAGATGAAGTATTGCAAGGTGTTAAGCTTAAAAATTTTTCAAAAGAGAGAAAATTATTTGATGTTATAAATAAACTCTTAAAGGGTAAAAAATATGAAAGAGATGAAGAGGGAGAGATAAAACTTGATAAAGATAGTAAGCCTATTTTAATAGATTTACAAAGCAGTGAAATTAAAAAATTATTAAATTGGGGTGGTAAGTATAAAGATGAGAATGACCATAAAGGACTCTTAGCAATTGCTAAACTTTATAAAGATAGTAGTAAAAAAAATATTGCAAATACACTTGAAGATTTACAAAGCAGATTAGATAATGCTTATCAAAATGGTGGTATTACTGCAATAGCTGATGAGTTTGAGAAGATAAGAGGAGAATCAAAAGATTTCATTAGAGATAACTATCACAAAGGTGATGATTTAGATACTAAACACTTAAATATGATAGTTAAATTTTATGATGCGATGAAAACTTCTCAAGATAGTATAAATAGAGTTAGTTATGTTGTAAATAAATTCATAAATGCTAGAAAGACATATAAAGATACAAATATCTCTGAAGATAATAAAAAAGAGATTATTGAAAACAATAAATCAAATTTTTATAAAATTGTAGCAAAAGAGTGTTTTATATTCAACAAAGCACTAGATAAGACAAACAATAAATTCAAAGAGGCTTTTAAAGAAAATGCTACATATCATTTACCCCAAAGAGTAGCTGAAGGGATAGCTTGGAGTGCTTACTCTAAATATATAACTCCTATCTCAAAACAAGGTAATATTATTAGCACATCTACTCTACCAAAAGAGTATAATTCATTTATAGGATATGAAACTATAAAAGATAAAAAAGAGAATGATGTAAGAGTTAATAAAATTGATTTTACAGAACTTGAAAAAAATGTAGATGAAATTGTAAGTAGTTCAAAAGAGATTTATGAAATTCATAAAGATGAGCTAAAAGAGTTTAAAACTAGCAAAGTTGATATTAATTTTAACAATGAACAAAATTATGAAGTTGATAAAGTTGATTTTGATATACAAGGTTCAAAAAAAGAGGAAATTTCTGAAGAAGATATAGTTGAAGTTGATGAACCTCTAAATGAAGCAGAAGAGTTAAATGATGAGGATATTAATACTAAAGATGATATATCATTTGAAGAAGATGTTAATTTTGATGAAATTGGCTCATCACCTGATGAGTTGTACAAGAAAGATAAAAATGAAACTGAAACTTTACCAACTGACAAACAAAAATCACCTATGAAAGTTTAATTTTCTTCTTCTTTCTTTTTCTTACTTATTTATAACAATAAAATAATCATTAATTAATTTTTAGAAGATATAATTTAACTTAGTAAAGGAGTTTTATTTTATGAATAAAATATTAGGTTTAGATTTGGGTATAAGTTCTGTTGGTTGGGCTATTATTGATAATGAAAAAATTATTGATGGTGGAGTTAGGATTTTTACTAAAGCTGAAAATCCAAAAACTAGAGAATCACTTGCACTTCCAAGACGAGATGCAAGAAGTCAAAGAAGAACTATTAAACGAAAAAGGCAACGATTAAATAAAATTAGAAAATTATTAATTGATAGTAAGATTTTAAATAATGAAGATGAATTTTTTAATCTATTTAATAAAGTTAAAATTAATGATGTTTGGAAACTTAGAGTTGAGGCATTAAATAGAAAACTTGATAGGTTGGAGTTTGCAAGGGTTTTATATCATATTGCAAAGCATCGTGGATTTAAATTTGGCTCAAAATCAGAAGAGAAAGAGTCTAACGATAATGAAACTAAAAAAGTTTTAAATAGTATTTCAATTAATAAAAATCAAATCAAAGATAAAAAATATTTAACTTATGCAGAATATATTGTAAGTGAATTTGATAAATATAAAAATACTAATGAAGATTATTCTCACTCTATCTCAAGAGATATGTTAAAAAATGAAATTGATATAGTTTTTTTTAAACAAATTGAATTTAAAAATGAATTTGCAACAGAAGAGTTAAAAAATGAGTATTGGCAAATAGCTGATTATACTAAAGAGCCACAAAGTATTGAAAAGATGGTGGGTAAATGTACTATTTTAATTGAAGAGAAAAGAGCGTCTAAAGCCTCTTATAGTGCTGAACTTTTTATAGCTGTTGGTAAAATTTTAAATACAACTTTAGTTAATGGCTTAAAGTATGAAAAGTTGATAGATTATATCTCTATTGATGAAATTTTAGAGTTAGCTCATAAACAAAAAAAATTGACTTATAAATCTATAAGAAAATTGGCAAAGCTTGATAAAAATATAACTTTTAAAGGTTTTGATGATGAGAATAAGACTTTTATAGAGTTAAAAGCTTATCATATTTTAATTACTATAATTAGTGATAAATCAAAATTTAATGAAATTGCTAAAGTTTTAGCTTATTATAAATCAGATGAGCAAAAGAGAGAAGAGTTAAAAGAAATAGTTCATGATGATAAAATTATTGAAGAGTTATTAACTATCTCTTTTAGTGGCTTTATCAATTACTCACTTAAAGTAATTAATGATATTTTACCTTTAATGTTAAAAGGAATTGAGAGAGATAAAGCACTTTTACATTACGGATATAGTGAAAAGAGAGATTACGAAAAAGGATTACTTCCTGCACTTAATAAAATAGATATTGATATTGCAAATCCTGTTGTAATTAGGGCTATTAGTGAACTTAGAAAAGTAGTAAATGCAATAGTTAGAAAATATGGGACTTTTGATAGAGTGCATATTGAATTAACAAGAGATATAAATTCTAAAAAAGATAGAGAACAGATTAGAAAATCTCAAGGAAAAGATTTAAAAAACAAAAAAGAGGCTGAAAAATTTATACTTGAAAATTTCAATATAAAAGAATCAGATATAAAAGCAAAAGATATTTTAAAAGTTAGATTGTATTTAGAACAGCAAAATAGATGTATTTACTCAAATGAGCCTATTATTATAAATAAATTATTTGAAAATGGCTATTTAGAAATTGACCATATTTTACCATATAGCAGAAGTTTAGATGATTCAATTTCAAATAAAGTTTTAGTTTTAACAGATAAAAATCAAAATAAAAGTAATAGAACTCCTTTTGAATGGTTTGGAGATGATGAGTTTAAATGGGAAGAGTTTAAAAATTTAATTGAGAGTAATCCTAATTTTAAAAAAAATAGAGCTAAAAAGAAAAAGTTATTAAAAGAGAATTTTAATGATGAAAATTCTCAAAAAGCTTTTATAGATAGAAATTTAAATGATACAAGATATTTATCTAAAGCGATACTTGATTATGTTAAAAATCATTTAAAATTAAATCCTCCAAAGAAAAAAGATGAACTTCAAGTACAAGTTAGAAATGGACGACTTATATCAAATTTAAGGCATCAGTGGGGACTTAATACAAAAAATAGAGAAAACCATTTACACCATTTAGAAGATGCGATAATTGTAGCATTTGCTACTCAATCTATGGTGCAAAAGTTTGCAAATTATATAAGAAATAGGGAGTATAAAAAGAGAGTTAAATTTACTACTCCTTGTGAAAATTTTAGAAATGATGTTTTTGAGTTTTTAGATAAATTTAAAAACAGTGAAAAATTTGTTTCAAGACCACCGAGGAAAAAGGTTACAGGTAAAGCTCATAGCGAATTACCTTATAGTTTAAATATGGGTAGAAATATCAAAAGAGAAAGAAGTAAAAAAGAGGTAAAAAGTGGAGTAGAAGTTAATGGAGGTATTTGTGAAAATGGTGAAATTATTAGAATAGATATTTTTGAGAAAGAATCTAAATATTATGTAGTAGCTATTCATATTTCAGATTTTTTAAAAAATAATTTACCTAATATTACAATTAATGGTTTAAAAGTTGATGATAGTTTTAAATTTAAATACTCTATTTTTAAAGATGATTTAATAGAAGTAAAAACTAAAGATAATAAAGTTATTAGAGGTTATTTCCTTCAACTAAGTAAAACTAGCTTTCTCATAAATTCTCATAATAATATTAAAAATGAAATATTTCATAGAGAAAAAAACTCTAAAGCTATTTGTGAAAAAGGAGTTACAAATTTACAATCTATTAAAAAATTTCAAATTTCACCAATTGGCGATATTAGTGAAGTTAAAAGTGAAAGAAGAATATGAGTAAAAAAAGAGTTAAAAGTTTTAAAGATGAGTAAAAAATGAGTTGGAGAACTCTATTTTTTTCTAATCCTTGCAAACTCTCATTAAAAGATAAAAATTTACTCTATCAATCAAAAGAGGAAGAGATTAAAATAGCTATTGATGAGATTGGAGTAATTATTTTAGAATCTCATCAAATAGTTATAACTACCGCTTTACTTTCAAAATTAGCAAATATGAAAGTAACTGTTTTTATCTGTGATAAATTTCATTTGCCAAATGGTGTTTTAACTCCTTTTCACCAACATAGTTTATACTCAAAAAACATCTATTTACAAGTTGATTGGAGTGAACCATTTAAAAAGAGAGTTTGGCAAAAAATAATTAAACAAAAAATATCAAATCAAGCACAAGTTTTAAAATTAATTTCAAAAGATAGTGGTTATAAAAAATTAATAAATTTACTAGATAGAGTAAATTCAGGTGATGAAACTAATACAGAGGCGTATGGTGCAAGGTTATATTGGAAATATTTATTTAAAAATTTTAAGAGAAATAGTGATGATTTTGATATTAGAAATATGGCTTTAAATTATGGATATGCAATGATTAGAGGAGTGATTTCAAGAAATATTGTAGCTGTTGGTTTTTTACCATCTTTTGGAATTCACCATAAAAACTTTTTAAATTCATTTAATTTAGCTGATGATTTGATAGAAGTTTATAGACCTTTTATAGATTTTGAAGTGTATAAAATGTTTAAAAATATTGATATTAGTGAAATTGAACCATTTTTAACAAAAGAGTATAAAGTTAAATTACTTCAAGTTTTAGATATTGATATATCCATCAAAGAGAAAAAATTTAAAATTTTAAAAAGTTGTGAATTAGTTTTATCATCTTTAGTAAATGCAACCAAAGATAAAAATTACAAACTTTTAGATTTACCAACTTTTAGCGATGTATGAAGTTAGATTTATGAGACTTTTAGTGCTTTTTGATTTACCAACAAAAACTAAAAAAGATAGAAAAAATTACACGAAATTTAGAAAGTTTTTACTTCAAAATGGATTTTTTATGATTCAGTTTTCAGTCTATTATAGAGTTTGCAAAGGTCAAGAAGTTGTAAAAAAACATATTGAAAATATAAAACTTCATTTACCACCAAAAGGTAATATCAAAATAATACAAATTACAAATAAACAGTTTGAACAAATGCTAACATTATTAGGAAATAATAAAAAAGAGGAGGAGTTTAAACATAAACAATTACTTCTATTTTAAAGTGAAGTTTTGAGAAGATAATCTTAAGATTAGAGCTTCGCGAGGAACTTCAAAACCTCTTATTATAACCACACAATTAAATATCCAACTTACTTGTATTATATAAGTGAAATTATATCATTTTTAATTAAATTTTAAATAAAAAATGGAGTTTTCTAACCAAAAATTTACTTTTTTATCTATTTTTTTTATGAAAATTTTACCAAAATAGCCCATCGCTTAGGGCTTATTTCGAGTTCCTATTATAACACAAGTAAGTTGGATAGGTGGTTATAACTAGCACCTTAGAGACCACTATAGTAACTTGATTATAACACAAGTAAGTTGGATAGGTGGTTATAACAAACTTAAATATACAAGCATTCCAAAAAGTATTATAACACAAGTAAGTTGGATAGGTGGTTATAACTAAGTTCGCACACTTATAATGAAGATATAGATTATAACACAAGTAAGTTGGATAGGTGGTTATAACTAAACACAGGTGCAATAATTCCAAATATTTATTATAACACAAGTAAGTTGGATAGGTGGTTATAACTATTGCTTCTTTGCTTCCATCAAAACCTAATTATAACACAAGTAAGTTGGATAGGTGGTTATAACCTATTATGCTAACTCTCTATCCTACAACTCATTATAACACAAGTAAGTTGGATAGGTGGTTATAACTTATATTTTTTATTTATAATAAAGTTAATGATTATAACACAAGTAAGTTGGATAGGTGGTTATAACTTATAGTTTCATCAAGCTTATCAAAGTAAAATTATAACACAAGTAAGTTGGATAGGTGGTTATAACAGTTTAGGAGTTGGCAAATGGGTGATTAGGATTATAACACAAGTAAGTTGGATAGGTGGTTATAACAATGTGTTCTATCTTGGGATTTTAAATTAAATTATAACACAAGTAAGTTGGATAGGTGGTTATAACTTAAAAGTAAAAATATACTTTTAATTGGAAATTATAACACAAGTAAGTTGGATAGGTGGTTATAACCTTTCTCTTCCTCTTCTGTTAAACCTATTTATTATAACACAAGTAAGTTGGATAGGTGGTTATAACTGCCTAAGCCACCACTTATATCTTCTGTTTATTATAACACAAGTAAGTTGGATAGGTGGTTATAACCCAGTGATGGAGAGGAAGAGGAGACTCTATATTATAACACAAGTAAGTTGGATAGGTGGTTATAACAAAGTTTCATAGACTCTATTATCATCCCTAATTATAACACAAGTAAGTTGGATAGGTGGTTATAACTAATATTTGCCGTTGGCATACTATTTAACTATTATAACACAAGTAAGTTGGATAGGTGGTTATAACTGAAGTTCAAGAGGAAGTTGCATTCTTCTAATTATAACACAAGTAAGTTGGATAGGTGGTTATAACATATTTATTATCTCTTCCATACTCTCTTTAATTATAACACAAGTAAGTTGGATAGGTGGTTATAACTCAATCTGCGTTTCTAACTTCAATCAAAAAATTATAACACAAGTAAGTTGGATAGGTGGTTATAACAAATCTGCACCACTTAAGTCTACATTTTTTATTATAACACAAGTAAGTTGGATAGGTGGTTATAACATTTGCATTTATTGCAATAGCAATTAATAAATTATAACACAAGTAAGTTGGATAGGTGGTTATAACCCTATTTTGGTATGGCTTAACCAAGTCATAAATTATAACACAAGTAAGTTGGATAGGTGGTTATAACATTTGCATTTATTGCAATAGCAATTAATAAATTATAACACAAGTAAGTTGGATAGGTGGTTAT
>JADGEE010000040.1:0-5827 GCA_016744535.1 Campylobacteraceae bacterium | reverse complement strand
AACTAATTTATAAAATGAATACTAAAGACCCACATTATAACACAAGTAAGTTGGATAGGTGGTTATAACTATCTCTGATAATATAAGTCTCTTGAACATATTATAACACAAGTAAGTTGGATAGGTGGTTATAACGCCTATAGAAAAGCGGTTAGAATGTATTTAATTATAACACAAGTAAGTTGGATAGGTGGTTATAACTAGAAACTCTTAACTCCTTTTCAATTTCTAATTATAACACAAGTAAGTTGGATAGGTGGTTATAACATAATTTTTGAAAGTTCATGAGCAAAGTTAATTATAACACAAGTAAGTTGGATAGGTGGTTATAACGGAGTTTTGTTTTTATAAGTTTAATGTTTTATTATAACACAAGTAAGTTGGATAGGTGGTTATAACTATGAAAGCCTGTACCAAAACTAGCGTGTCATTATAACACAAGTAAGTTGGATAGGTGGTTATAACGAACTTTATATTTTGAGCCAAAAGCAGTTGATTATAACACAAGTAAGTTGGATAGGTGGTTATAACAATCCGCTAGAATTGCCAATAAGTTTAATGTTTTACAATGCTTAATATGTATTTAAGAATAAGATGTAACTCTCTTTAATAAAAAAGTTAAGGAGAGTTATGGATAAAATATTAACCTTAATATTTATATTTTGTTTTAATGCAATTGCTGATTTCAATTTACCATCTCCACAAGAATTATTAAATCAAACTAATTTTAGTATAAATTCAGATAGTGCTGTAATCGGAAGTGATAGCAATATTAATAATGCTGCTATTAGTAGTTATAAAACTTCTTATATGTGTCCAGTCGTTGAATTTGAAAATTGTGGAAGTAATGATGTAATGACACTTTCAAGTTATAGCTCCACTCTTTTCACAAAAGATAAAAAAGGTTTCTTTTGTCCTCAACCTGAAAGTATTACAGATACAAGCAACAATCCTCTGACTGATGAATTTTCAATAAACAGAATCCAACTTTCAGGCATTGATTTAGTTAATGGAAATTATAGCTGTGTATATTACACAAAAGAAAAGAATGAACCTTTGGTAAAATGTGATTATCAAAATACCAAATGTTCAGCTGATTTGCTTAAATTTGATAGAAGTCAATTAAATAAATTTCAAAGTGGAACAATTGATTTTGAAATATTCTATACTGATAAAATCCGAGATGATTTAAAAAAATATATTTTTGGAAATTCTGATGGTCTTTATCAGAAAATTAAAAATATCGATAAAGCAAATGTAGTAAATGTTTATGATTATGTAAATATGTGCAACCAATCAAATATATTTGATTTAACGGTGGATTGTGATAACCCTAGCCTATTTGATGTAAATGATAATCCTAGATTGACAGTGAGCTACTTTCTAACTGGATTAGTTACACTAAATCCTAGTGTAGTGGAGGGCGTTGAAGGTGGAAAAATTAAATATAATTCTAAAATAGAAGAGGCTTTAAGTAATTCATCAAAAAATAATGAAATTGAAATTGAAGAGGATGTCGGATTTTTAAAAAAAGGTTGGAATTGGCTTGTTGGCGATGATAGAAGTGAGGCACAAAAATTCAATGAGCAATACAATAGTGCTATGTCAAAATATCTAGCTGAAGGCAAATTAAATTCATTCATAGATTTCTTTGATAAAGCAGTTTTTGGACTATTTGCGATGATAAACTCTGCAATACAGATACCATTAATGTATATTTCAGTTTTACTATTTACGACTTTAGCCGTTTCAGGAGGAGTTACATTTGCCTTAAAAAATGGTATTCAAAAAACTCTTGCATCAGCTGGAGAAAGAATTGATTGGCAAAATGCTGATAAAAGTAAAGTTTTTGGCTTTCCAATTTTATTAATTGTATTTTTTGTACCTATTTCAACAGGTATTAAAATTCCACAGGGTAATTATGAGCTAGAGATAAAAAGTACAACTATTCAAAAAATGATGGGATATTATGGATTTGGTGGAAATAATATTGCAACAATTACAAGTGATAATATATATGTGACTTTTTTGGATTGGAAACTTCAAAATGAAACAGTTACAAGTTTGGATGCAATAGTTTTACAATCTAAAAATCTTTATAGAGAAATGGTAATTCACCAAAAAACAAAAGATTTTTATCAAATGTGTTATGGACTTTATGAAGATAGATTGAATATTAATAAGAGTTTTAGAAGTTCATTAAATAGTAATAATCTTTATAGAGACTGGATAGAAGGAGGTGCAAGATATAATCTATCTACAAGTTTTAATGTAAGTTATAGAGATTTTACAGATTGGAATGGTAAATATGATGGTTCTGAATTTGGATATTTCTTTATTGACCCTAGAGAGTGTTATTCATTAGAAAAATCTATTTTGATGCAAAGGGATAAAATAGGAAGACTCTATAAAAATATTTTAGATAAATTAAAAATCGCAGATAGTTCTAAAAAGAGTGAAGCATTAAAATTTATTACTTTAAATATGCTTTTATTACAAGAGAAAATGGGATGGATTAATATTATTACACTTCCAACTGTTTACTTTTTTTTAAAAAGTGCTGGATTACTTCAACTCTATTTAGATGAGTATGATAATATTGAAAAAGCATCAAAAGAGATGGCAAAAGATATGTTTTATCATAAAGAGGATATGACGCACGATAGAAGCCTTTATGATGATTTAAATGAATTTGGGGATAGTAGTTCTTTATTGATAAATCAAGGTATAGGATTTTTAACCTCAATGTATGTCTATAATATTCTACCAGGCTTTAATCCAATTCAAAGTGGGCTTTATGACTTTTTCATCAATTCTAAAATAAGTTCTACTATTATTTTAGGAATAATTGATAAATTGAGTTTAATGCCAAGTATGTTAAATATTTCACAAAGAGCAAATAGATTTTTTGATTTTTCAAGAAATAATGAGGGAGCTACATCAGCAATAATAGATAACACAGTTGGTTTTTTTGGTAGTTATTGGTTAGCAAAAGAGATATATAACTTTGGGATTAGTATTTTATTTATAGTTTTAATTAGCCTCACAATTTTGCTTAAAATTTTATATTTTTTTATAGAAGTAATTTATCACTTTTTAGTTACAACTTTTCAAATATTTTGGGCTATGAAAGTCACAAAAGAGTGGGATAAGCTTATGTTGTGGCTGAAAAGAACGATTATTTTATTGACTTTTAAACCTCTCATAATTGTTTTAGTTTCAGTCTTTTTTATATTCGCTTATGAACTATTTGTAAGTATCTATTATATGAGTATTGGTTTTTTAGTTGAAAATTTAACAACAATTTTTAGTCTTTACAATGTAGCTGATATAAGTGATGATAGTATGTATAGTTTTTTTGCTTATATGCAAATTACAACAATAGAAGAGACTTTTAATATTATGCTCTATCCATTTTTAATAATTTTAGCTTTTAAATTAATTATTGGAGCAGATGAGCAGATACTTAATCAATGGGGCGATAGTGATAGTTCACAAGTTGGAAATCAGATGAAAGAATTTTTAGCAAAAATTGAGCAGAGAACAGGACAGTAGAGATATTAATTTCGATATAATTAATTTAAAATTTCACTTTTCTATTACTCTCGTTCTTGTTTATACTGAAATCATCTTCTAACTCTTCTACATCCAAAACGCTATTTACAAAAATAGTCATATCATTTTTAAAACAGGGTTGAATCTCTAAAATCAAACTAGAAATATTTAACTTCTCTTTATAGCCTATAAAATCTTTACTTTTAATGCTTAACTCTTCTAAACTATTATTGTCTCTTATTAAAATATCCAAATAGTCATTTTTATTTTTATAATCAATTATTTCAAAATCTTCAACTTTTGCAAAAAATTTATTTTTAGTAACTCCTCCACTCAACTCTGAATATATCTTACTCATCTCTTTAAACTCTCTAAGAGTTACAACATCGATAAATGCTCTTTTATCCTCACCTTTAGGAGGTGTGATTTTATTTAATACATCTCTCATAAAAGGTAATTTATCAAAAGATACTCCAAACGCTTCACTGTGTCCTTTAGCAAATATATGTTTATCTAACTCTTCTCTAAAGCCTTTAAAACCTCTTGCACTACCTCGATAACCCTCTTCATCTTGGCTTACTACAATAGTATTTTTATTTGTATCACTTAAAATCTTTTGAGCTATCAATCCATTTAAACCAATTTTTTCATTATCAAGTATGATTAAATTTACACCATTTTCAACTAAAACTTTATCTTTAGCAATTTTATATAAATTCTCTACTAACTCTTTTTTGTGATTATTTATTTTTAAAATCTCGGTTAAATTTTCAATTTTTTTATTTAAAAATAGTTCTCTCATTAAATTTAAATCACCATCCATTCTCTTACCAAGAGCATTTATATAACTAATTAATTTAAATGAAAAATCATCTTTAGTGATTCTTTTATCTTTACTAAATACATTTATACAAAGCAATCTCATTATCTCATCTTCATTTGCTAATTTTATAGATTCTACAATTGAATTGATGTTCTCTTTTGTAAGTTCAGCTTCATCAGAAATCAGCCCAACTCCTGCATAAAGTTTTAATTTATTTATAAATTTTTCATCATCAAAGATAGTGCTTCTTAAATAACCTCCATTCTGTTGGGCTTTAAATTGCATATCTTTTTTGCGATATTGATACTCTAAAAATGAGATAGCTTCTAATAAGATTTTAGAATTTGAAGTTGAATAGATAGTCTCACTATTTTTATTAGGATTAAAAATAATATCATTGTTTCCAACCATATCGCTACTGTGATGGTCAATAATAAAGAGTTTGTTTTTTTCTAACTCATTTAAATACTCTAAATTACTCCCCATATCAAGCATTACAACTCTATCACTATTTGATAATATATTCTCTAAAACATCTTTTTTAAAATTATGTCCACCATACTCTCTTTTATTATATAAAACATCTATTTTAGAAGTGCTATCTTTATAGAGTGATTTTACTTTTTCTAATAGACTCTCAAGCATTAAAGCAGACATAAAACCATCAGCATCTTTATCAGCGATAATAGAGATAGTTTTACTATATTTTACAGCTTCAACTAAAGAATTTAATTGTTTAAATGCAGTTATTTTTTGCTCATTTGAATATAAATGTTGATAAGATTTGATATTTAATAAAGTATCATTTATTAAATCTTTAAACTTTTGAACTTTATCACTTTTTTGAGGTTTATATAATTCATTCAAATTAGTAATTAAATCAGATAAAACATTTTGATTTAAATCATCTCTAAATGGAGAAATTACGCCATCCTCTTCATAAGCAAAATATTTAATATCATCTTTTTTAACACTTATACACTCAATTGCTTTACCAATTAATTTAAATTCAATTTCACTAACTTCACTCTCTAATAAAAAATTTCTATTAGATGTTTTTGTTATATAAAAATCTAAAAAATCACTATCATTTGAATCTATCTTTTTACGCTCTGAAATATTTAATTTTTCAAAATTCACTATCTGCTTTAAAGCTCTATAATTAACTCTAAAAACATCATTTATATTTTCACTAAAGATTAAATCTATCTCATCTATTAAATCTTCTTGCTTGATAACTCTATTTATATCTTTTAAATTATCATCTGAAATTTGTTTAAAATTAACATTAAAACTATTTATCTCTTTTGTATTTTTTGAAATTGTTAAACTTGTATTTGATTTTGTAGGCAATATAACTTCATCACCCTCACTTAAAATTTTTAAATTGTTAGAATTTGACCATCTTAAATATGCTTGTTTATCTAATTTTGCTATCTCATTATATAA
>JADGEE010000138.1 GCA_016744535.1 Campylobacteraceae bacterium | reverse complement strand
ATCATAGGAGCTGGTATCTGTGGCTCAATGTTATCATATTTTTTACGAGATGAAAATATTTTACTTATTGATAAGTTTGGAATTTGTGAAGGGGCTAGTAAGTCAGCTGGGGCTTTTTTATCTCCAATGGTTGGCAAAACTAATAAAATAAAACTCTTAGTTGATGAGACTCTTCCATTTGCACTAAATTTTTATAAAGATTTAAAGTTAGATAGTTTTATTCAAAATGGGCTTTTAAAACTTCCAAGAGATGATAGTGATATAAAAAAATTTATTGAGTATGAAGAGTTTATAAAATTTAAATATAACAAACAAAATAGTGGATTTTTTTTTCCTGATGGTGCAATTCTCTCACCTAAAGAGGTCTGTTTTAAGGTAACTGAAAATATAGCATTTTTACAAAGAGATGTTAAAAATATAAAATATATAGATAATCACTGGTTGATTGATGATGATATAGAGGCTAAAAATTTAATTTTAGCTACTGGATTTGAGGAGTTAATAGATATAAATTATATCAAAATTCGTCCAGTTTGGGGACAAAAAATTGATGTAAAAACCTCATCAAAAGTGCCTTTTAATATTCATAAAAACTCATCAATTTCAACTACAAAAGAGAATGGTTTAATCTCTATTGGTGCAACACACGAACGATATAAAACTAAAGGTACAGCAAATAGAGAAATAAGTAATCAACTTATAGCAGATTCAAAAGAGATGTATCAATTAAATGATATTGAATTAATAAATGAATTTACAGGAGTTAGAGCTGGTTCAATTGACTTTATGCCTATTATTGGCGATATTATAGATTCAAATCAAACGATAGATAAATATCAAAATATTAAAAATGGCTTAAAAATAAAAGATGAAAATTTAATAAAAGAGCCAAATCTATTTATATTTAATGGAGTTGGTGGAAGAGGGTTTGTATTAGCTCCACTTCTTTCAAAAAATTTAAGTGAATTTTTAATTAATAAAAAAGAGATAAAGAGAGATTTGAAAAGTGATAGACTTTTTTATAAATGGGCTAGAAAGAGAGTTTAACTTAAACACATCTATTTTATCTATGTTTTCAAATTAAAATTTACTTTTTTTAAGTTTAGAATATTCTTTTTAATATCAAAATTTACTTTTTTTTGATAAAATCGCAAAAAAGTTATTAGGAGTATTAATTTGAGTGATAGAGACTATTATGAAGTTTTAGGTGTTGGTAAAGATGCAAGTAAAGATGAATTAAAAAAAGCTTATAGAAAATTAGCACTAAAGTATCATCCAGATAGAAATCCTGATGATAAAGAAGCAGAAGATAAATTTAAAGAAGCAAATGAAGCTTATGAAGTTTTAAGTAGTGATGAAAAAAGAGGAATTTATGATAGATATGGAAAAGCTGGGTTAGAGGGTCAAGGAGGTTTTAGCAGAGGTGGTGGTGCTAGGGGTTTTGAAGATATATTTGAAGATTTAAACTCTATGTTTGGTGATGCTTTTGGATTTGGTGGTCAAGGAGGACAAAGAAGAAAGAAGAAGAGTTACAATTATGATTTAGATTCTATAATAGAACTTACACTTGATTTTAATGATGCTGTATTTGGATGTAAAAAAGAGATAGAGTTTGAGTATAAAAAATCTTGTTCAACTTGTCACGGAAGTGGGGCTGAGAGTGGAGAAAAAGAGAGTTGTCCACAATGTAATGGTCAAGGTCAAGTATTTTCAAGACAAGGTTTTATGACATTCTCACAAACTTGTCCTATGTGTCACGGTGAAGGTCAAATTGTAAAAAATAAGTGTAAAGTTTGTAGTGGAAATGGTTATGAAGTTACAAAAGATAAGATAACAGTAGATATTCCAGAGGGTGTTGATAATGGAAATAGAATTAGAGTTACTGGCAAAGGAAATATATATCCTGATGGAACAAGAGGAGATTTATATATATCTGTTAATGTAAGTGAAGATGAGCATTTTGTAAGACACGATGATAATATATATTTAGAAGTTCCTGTATTTTTTACTCAAATAGCACTTGGTGCAACTATTAAAATTCCATCACTTAGAGGTGAATTAGAGTTAAAAATTCCAATGGGTGCAAAAGATAAACAGCAATTTATATTTAAAAATGAAGGTGTTAGAAATGTTCATAGTGGACAAAAAGGTGCATTTGCTGCACAAATTAAAATAGAGTATCCAACAAAATTAAATGATGAACAAAGAGAAGCTCTTCTTAAAGTTCAAGAGAGTTTTGGAATAGAGGCACAACCTCAAGATAATCTATTTGAATCTGCATTTGAAAAAATAAAAGGTTGGTTTAACTAACCTTATGAAAAAAAGAGGAATAGCACTATTTATAACACTTAGTTTGATTATGGTGATTACTATTTTAGTGTCAAAATCTCTTGAAATTTCACAAAATTCACTAAGTGGTATTAAAACTATTAAAAAAATCAATCAAACAAACTATTTAGTTAGAGATGTTATTACTATTTTAAATAAAGCAGTAGATGATTATATTGTTGATGAGCCTACTTTAAATTTAATGTTGATGCCTTGGGATATTTCTGAAAAAGGACTCTCTTTGATAATTAATTTAAAATCTTTAAGTGATAAGTTGGATATAAATTATCTATTAAAAGATGGAAACACTTCAAGAGTAATTAATTATTTTTTAGAACTAAATCAAGTTGCAAATTCTCCTTTTTTTTATGATTTAATTCACGACACTTATGATTTAAATAATGAAATAAGAGGTGGATATGATAGTGAAATTATTTTAGATGATAGATATTTTGAAAATGGAAAAATCTATAATTATGAACAGTTTGAAAAAATTTTAAATAGATACTCATTTTTAACTAATGATGTAAATATTTATAAAATTCCTTGGAGAGATATAATATTTTTCGGAGATGGTAAAACTAAAAAACCTCTATATGCAAATTTATTAATTGATGAGTTAAAAATAGCGATTGATATAAATTTTAATGATGGTGAGGACTATGAAAATACTAATAAAATAACAGAGGCAAATTCAAAAGAGTTAGTAGATGAGTTTAATTTAAAAGTCTTTACAAAAGGGAGTAGTTTCTTAGTTTTATGTAAAATTGAGTATATTTTTGATAGCATTTCGGGTCAAATTACATTAATATATGATTTAGGAAAGAAAGAGGTAGTATCTATTGAAGAAATCTTATAAAAAAGTTATAAATTCAATATTTTTAGATAAAGATTTAATTGTAAAAAACCAAGATTCTAAAAAATTTAACTTAATTTTATCGCCTTACTTTTATTGGAGCAAAATTGAGGATGAATTACCTATAAAAAGAGTAGGTGAAGTAAAAAAGTTAGCTCCCTCACTCTTTGAAGGAATGCTTCCTGATGGTGATTTTTTATATCAAGTATATAAATTAGATGATTCAAAATATCTATTAATTGCACTTGATAAAAAATTTATATTAAATGAGTTAATTAAATTAAATATTGACAAAACTAAAATTAATGCTATCTATTTAGCACAAAGTGAATTTAATACTATTTCAAACCCAATAGAGATTGACGATAATAGTGGTCTTATTAGTGTTAATGGTGTTATAGAAAAAGTTTCACTAAAATATATAAGTGGTTATTCAACTCCACTTAAGACTATTTTAGAAAATATAAATTTTTCGAAACATAAAATAGGTGTTTATGAGTTTGAAGATAATTTTATTGATAATAGAAGTTTTTATGCGATTATTACTATTTTAATTCTAATTATTTCTATAAATTTATTTGAGTATTTTTCATATAAAAATGATATAAATAAAGTTTTAATTAAAAAAGATGAAGTTTTAGCTAAATATGATTTACCATCTACAACTTTTGAGTTAGAAAGTATAAAATCTAATTTGAACTCTACTCAAAAATCACAAATAAAATTAAGAAAAAAAATTCTCTATTTAGATAACTTTCCTTTTAAAAAGAGTGAATTTATTACACTATTTGAGCTAAAAAGTGATAATTTAGAAGTAGCTATGAAACTTAATGAACCAAAAAGAGCTGAAAGTGTAAAAAAATATCTAAAAAAAGAGTTTAAGATAAAAAAAATGAGAGTTAAAAATGATATTTTAACTATAGAGATGAGAATATGAACAGAGATACTATGTTAATTATAATTGCCAGTCTATTTTTTTTAGTTGTGGTAACTTATACTCAAACTAAAAAACAAAAGAGTGCCTTAGCCCAAAACTTAAAATCTTTAGATTATATTAGAAATGAAGCTATTGGACTTGATAGACTTAAAAAAAAGTGGAAAGATAAAAAGTTAGCAAATAAGATAATTTCCCAAATTAAAAATCCAAAAACTACTAGAAATGATAAAAGCGGTAAAAACTTTACACTTGAATTTGAAAATTTAAATAGAGGCGAAGTTGATAAAATTTCAAATAAAGTTTTAAACTCTACTCTTAAAATAAAAGAGTTTTCAATTAATAGAACCAATGAATTTAATGCAACTATGCGACTAAAGGTTGTAATTTGAAAAAAGTTTTAATTGTTATATTTTCATTTTATATATTTTTAATTATTTTAATGCCAAAAATAGAACTCTATTTTAGTTTAGAAAAATTTTTAAAAAAAGAGAAATTTATAATTTCAAATGAAATTATAAAAGATAAGTGGTTATTTTTATCATTAAAAGATGGAGAAGGTTATTTTGAAGGAATAAAATTTGCAGATATTGCCAATATAAAAGCATATCCATTAGGCTTTTTTAACTATATTTCAATTGAAAACATTATAGTTGATGAGAGTTTAAAAGAGCAAAATATTAAAGAATTTAAATGTCAAGTATTAGATTTTATACTAAATAACCCTCCAAGAATGGGTGTAAACTGGGTTTGTACTATGGACGTAGCTATTAGAGCTTCTAATATGCTTATAGCGTATGATATGTTCATACAAGTAGATAGTTTGGGGATTTTAGATGATGAGTTTAAACAGTATCTATGAACATGGATTTCATATAATTAACAATCTTGAGTATAGTAC
>JADGEE010000039.1 GCA_016744535.1 Campylobacteraceae bacterium | reverse complement strand
AGTATAAACTCCCAAGGTTGAGAAAATCCAACAGATGGAGCTGATATTGCTAAATCTAAAAATTTTTTAATTTTTTCTTTCTCTATATTTTTATTTAAAAATCTATTGCCTCTTACATCTCTTCTAGTTTTTATAATATTTTTTAATATTAAAAAATCATTTTTATAAAATTTCAATTTTATCCTTATAATTTAAAGGCAGAATTTTAACTAAAGATAGTTTAAAATATAAGTTATTAAGCTAACTTTTAATATTATTTTATAAATCAAAAAAAATTTAAAAAGAGGCTTAAATGCTAATAGATATAAATTTACCTCACTCAAAATATGAAATTACAATCGATACTTTACCTAATTTAACATTTGATAGAAAAGTTTTAATAGTTACAAATCCAAAAGTTGGTGGCTTTCATTTAAAATATTTACTTCAAAAAATAAATGCAAAAGAGATATATATTGTGACTCTACCTGATGGTGAAAATTATAAAAATATGCAAAACTTAGAGTTTTTATTAGATAGATGTTTTGACCATAGATTAGATAGAAAATCACTTTTAATAGCACTTGGTGGTGGTGTAATTGGTGATATGACTGGATTTGCCTCTAGTATTTACCAAAGAGGAGTTGATTTTATTCAAATTCCAACAACACTTTTATCACAAGTTGATGCAAGTGTTGGAGGTAAAACAGGCGTTAATAATAAGTTTGGTAAAAATTTAATAGGGGCTTTTCATCAACCAAAAGCTGTATATATTGATACATACTTTTTGAGAACTCTACCTCTTAGAGAATTTGTTTCTGGAATTGCTGAAGTTATAAAAATGGCTGTTGTATTTGATAGTGAATTTTTTAAGTGGTTAGAAATAAATGATTTAAGTGAAGATAAAAATTTAGAATATGCAATTAAACGCTCAATTGAGTTAAAAGCTAATGTAGTTTCTCAAGATGAAAAGGAAGCTGGAGTTAGGGCTAGTTTAAATTATGGACACACTTTTTGTCACGTAATAGAAAATTTTACAAATTACTCAACTTATCTACACGGTGAAGCTGTTGCGATTGGAATTATAATGGCAAATGAGTTAGCCCACTCGCTTGGATTTTTAAGTGATGATGAGAAACAGAAAATTTTTAATTTAATTAAAAAATATAATTTACCAACTTATTATAAAGTAGAAAATATAGATAAATTTTATGAGACTTTCTTTTTAGATAAAAAAAGTTCAAATTCAAAAATTAAATTTATTTTACCAAATTCAATTGGAAGTTATATAATATCTGATGATGTAAATGTAGATGATATTAAAAAAGTTTTAGAAAAATTTACAGATATTTATATAGAAAATGACTAAATTAATATTTATACTTCTCTTTATTATTATAAATCTACTTGCAGAAAATAATAGTAGTGATAGTAACGAATCAAATGGTGATTGGAATTTAAAACAACAAGAGATTTCTCAAAAACAAAAATTTTTAATGAATAAATTAAAAGTAATAGAGACAAAATTAGAAAAAAATAGCATTTGGCTTAGAGAATATCATAATCATATTCAATATCATACTTGGGAAAAAGAGTTAATAGACATTAAACAGAGTATAGAAAAACTCTTAAAAGAGAAAAAAACTCAAAAAATTAAAGAGATAATTGATGAGTTAAATAGAGAAAAAGATAGATTAAAGAGTGAATTAGAACTTTTAAAGGAGTTTAAAGAGATACCGTTTGGCGATTTTACAAAACCTATTCAATTAGACGAACCTCCAGAAGTTACAAATCCTATTGTTGTTATTTCAGCATTATCATATATTAAATTAATTCGTCAAGAAAAGAGTGATTATAGCGAAAATTATAAAGATTTTATTCTATTTATTCAAAAATTAATAGAGAAAAGAGATACTATAGTAGAGTTAATTAAATTAAAAAATAACATTAATTATCAAAAAAAATTAAATTTTTTAAATAGACAAATTAAAGATTTAGAAGATATAGCAGAGCTTTTTTTTACAACTCTTAATTTAAATAATAAAAAGATAGATGAAGTAATTAAATCTTTAACAAAGGATATAAAAGAACAAGGTAAACAGACTCTTTATATAGGAATTACAGTAGGTATTATATTTGTAATCTCACTTATTATAAAATTAATTTTAAAGAGATATATTGTAGATAACGATAGATATTATAAAGCTAATAAAATAATTAATTTTACTAACTTTACAATTATTTTATTTATTTTATTATTTGCATATTTAGAGAATGTCTCATATTTAGTTACAGTTTTAGGATTTGCATCCGCTGGAATTGCTATAGCTATGAAAGATATGTTTATGAGTATTTTAGGATGGTTTGTGATTGTAATGGGTGGGAGTATTCAAGTTGGAGATAGAATAAAAGTTAAAAAAGATGCACAAGAATTTTTAGGAGATGTTTTAGATATTTCACCTCTTAGAATTACACTTCACGAGGATGTAACACTTACAACTTATATGTTAAATAGAAGAGCAGGAAGAGTTGTGTTTGTACCAAATAATTTTATATTTAGTTCACTTATCTCAAATTATTCACACTCTGGCTTAAAAACTGTTTGGGATGGAATTGATATTACAATTACATTTGATTCAAATCATAAAAAAGCTACACATATCGTAAAAGAGGTTACAAAAAAATACTCAAAAGGTTATACTGATATGACTAGAAAACAGTTAAATAAATTAAGAGATAAATATAGTCTTAGAAATACAAATGTCGAACCTAGAGTTTTAACATTTATTGAACCAAATGGCATTAAAGTTAGTGCTTGGTATTTGACAAACTCTTATGCAACTCTAACTCTTAGAAGTACAATTTCAGCAGATATTATCGATGCCTTCAAAATAGAAAAAGATATAGTTATAGCATATCCAACTCAAACTATAAATGTTGATAGTGAAAATTTAACAATACCAGAAAACCCACGAACAGGAATGATTTAAGAGTGTTTAAGTCCAACATAAAGACCAGTTACTAATATCACCATCGCTCCAGCAAATAGAGTTGCACCCATTAATTCAAACATCATTAATCCTTTTTAATAAGTTAATATATTTTTTTAAAAGCAATTTTAATTCCGTTTAACAGGTTTGTATCAAGTTTGTAATAGTTAGTTAATTAATATAATTTTATATATAATATCATTTTATATATAAAAATAGGATAACTAATGAAAAACAATAGTTTAACATTGAAAAATAGTATTAAATTAAAATTAAATGAAGATTTAAAAAGAGCAGATAAATTTATGTTTTTTTTAATTTTTATTCACTATATAGTCTCTTTTACTTTGAGTGCTTATATTTATGAGAGTTACTCTTTAGGTGTATTTGTAGGTAGTATTATATTTTTTATTAATTTAATTACTTATATTAACTATAAGGGAACTTGGGTTTTTAGAAGTGTTGTAGCTATCTCTTTGATGGTTTTTTCTGCACTTTTTATTCAACAACACTTAGGCAGAATTGAGATGCATTTTCATATTTTTATTTCAATTTCATTTTTAACTATCTATAAAGATACTATTCCAATATTTGTAGCAGGGGCTACAACAATACTTTATCACTATATTTTTAACTATTTTCAAAGTAATGGCTTTGAAATTTTTAATACACCAATTTATATTTTTAATTATGCGTGTGGATTGGATGTAGTGCTATTACATATATTATTCGTAATTTGTGAAGTTATAACTATATATTATATTATAAAATATAATAAAGCACGATTTCTTGAGTTAGTTAGAACAAAATTTGAGTTATCAAATTTAAATGCTAATTTAAGTTATATAATAATTGATAGAACAAAATCTCTTCGAAGTGCAAAAGAGGATGCTGAGAGTGCAAATAGGGCTAAATCATCATTTTTAGCAAATATGAGCCACGAAATTAGAACTCCTTTAAATGCAATTGTAGGTTTTATAGATGTATTAGAAGAGAGTGAAAAAGATAAAGAGAAGTTAAAATATTTAAAAATAATTAAAAATAGTAGTGATTCACTTATTTTTATAATTAATGATATTTTAGATTTTGCAAAAATTGAGAGTGAAAAAGTTGAAATTGAGTTAAAAGAGTTTAATACTCATAGAGAATTTAATGCAATTTCAACTCTATTTTATGCAAAAGCTGAAGATTTAGGGATAGAGTTTAAACTTTTTATTGACCCTAAAATTCCTCATTGTATAATTTCAGATAGTTTAAGAATTAGACAAGTTTTAACAAACTTACTTAGTAATGCTTTTAAATTTTCACCAATAAATAGAGGTATAGTCTCTCTGAAAATTTTATATAAAGAAAAAAAAAATAGTCTACTTTTTAGTATAAAAGATAATGGAATTGGAATCTCAAATAAAAATCAAAGTAAAGTTTTTGACTCTTTTACTCAAGCTACACAAGCAACTACAAGGGAGTTTGGTGGAACTGGTTTAGGTTTATCAATTAGTTCAAAATTAGTTAAATTGATGGGAAGTAAAATTGAAATTAAAAGTGAATTAAACCAAGGAAGCACTTTTTATTTTACTCTTCCTATTAGAGATTGCAAAAATAGTAATTTTGGTTTTGATACTGATATAATTAAAGATTTAAAATCTGCTAAAGTCTTTTTAAAAGCTCAAGATTATTATAAAAAAGTATTAAGAATTTATCTTGAATCTTTTGGTATTACAAATATTGTAAGTTATTCATATTTAAATGAAATAGAGCATAATAATTTAGATGTAGTATTTATAAGTATTGATTCAATAGATGATTATAAAATAGTTCAAACTCTTTTAAATAAGGGAATTGCATTTATTATAATAAAATCTTCACTTTCTGAAAGGTTAAATTTTAAATTGAGTGGAAAAATTGAAATTATAAATCCTCCATTAACTCCTTCAAATATATATGATAGCTTAATGACACTATTTTTTAATAAAGAGAAAAAAACTATTTCAGATATAAAAGAGAGTGAAAATCAATATAATGCCAGTGTACTTGTAGCAGAAGATAATGAAGCAAATCAGTATTTAATAGAGACAATTTTTAATAAAATAGGAATTAAAATTGATATTGCAAATAATGGACTTGAAGCTATTGAAAAATTTAAAAAAATTAAATATGATTTAATTTTTATGGATGAGAATATGCCAAAAATGAATGGAAGCCAAGCAGTAAAAGAGATTTTAAATATAGAGAAAAGAGAAAATTTAAACCATACTCCAATTATTGCATTAACAGCAAATACAATAAAAGGAGATAGAGAAAAGTTTTTAAATTTAGGAATGGATGAGTATCTATCTAAACCAATCAATAGAAAAATATTATTTAATGTTTTAGATAAATTTTTACAAAGAGTACAAAGAGATGAAAATAAAAAATATTATATTGATATTTTAAGAGTTTCTAAAGAGTGGGATTTTGAAAAGGATGAAATGTTGATTTTTGCAGATAAAGTATTAAGTAAATCAAAATTCTATTTGGATAATTTATTAAAAGCTATTGAAGACAAAAATTATCAGGATATAGAGTTTATATCACACGCTATGAAAAGCCCTATTGGGAGTGTGAGATTAGATAATATTTATAATTTTTTAAGTGAATTAGAGTCTTTATCCAAAGATAACAAGATTAGAGATAGTATCGACTTTAAAGTAAAATATGATGAGTTAAAAATTATGATAGAGAATGTAGAATGTAGAGTTTAAGTTATAAAACTCTACTCCTCTTTTGCTTCATAACTTAATGCTTTTTTTGCAAATTCAATATTATAAAAGAATATTATTTTAAACATAAGTGATATTTTTGTTTTTTTCTCTTGGCTTGTATCTAAAATAGAAAAATTAAACCCCTTACCTTCCTCTATATTTTTTGGTTTTACTATTAATTCCACAGGTTTTAAAGCTCTCATCATATTCATAAAATTTTTATAATCTTTTGGTTTCAAACCCTCAAGTATATCTCCATCTTGCTCCTCTTTTCTCATCGCACTAAAAAGTATATTTAAAGTCTCTTTGTAAATAGATTTACCCCAACTAATTTTTCCACTTGAATAGTGAAATATTGCAGTTTTATTTAATAGAGGTTTTGGTTTTGCCTCTTTTATATCTTCCATCATTTGTAAAAAAGCATTTTTACTTCCAATACTCATTGCATTTGAGAGTATCTCTTCGTGTAATTTCTTTTTTGTATTTTCATCTAATTGATTAAAATTCATATTGCTCCGATAATTTTTTATATTTGAGAGTATACCTAAAATATTGAATTTTTTGTTATAATTTGATATGAAAACTAACAAATATGACACAATAATTATCGGTTCTGGGGCTTGTGGAATGATAGCTTCTATAACTGCTAAAAATAATAATAAAACTGTTTTATTAATAGAAAAATTATCAACTTTAGGTAATAAACTTAAAGCTACTGGTGGAGGACGATGTAATTTAAGCAATACTCTTAGCAATGCTGAATTTATGAATGCTTTTGGACGAAATGGAAAGTTTATAAGTGATGCACTAAGTCTATTTGATTATAAATCTTTAATTAGCTTTTTTAAAAAAATTGGAGTTGAGATTCATATTCCTGATGGGTTTAGAATATTTCCTACAACTCATAACTCTACAACTATTATCAATGCCTTAGAGAGTGAATTAAAAAAACTAGGTGTGGATATATTATTTAACACAAAAGTTGAAAAACTAATTATAGAAGATAATAATATAAAAGGTTTAATTGCAAATAATATAAATTTTTATTCTGATAAAATAATTATAGCAACTGGAGGTTTAGGTTATCCTCAACTAGGGGCTAATGGTGATGGATATAGTTTTGCAAAAGAGGTTGGACATAAAATTACAGCACTTTATCCAGCTATGCTTCCATTAATTACTAAAGAGAAGTGGGTAAATAATTGTAGAGCTGATACAATTGCAAAAGCTGAAATTAAAATTGATTTACCTAAAGTAAAAAAGTTAAAAGCAGTTGGAGATTTAATATTTACTTCAAATGGAATAAGAGGTCCTATTATATTGGATTTTGCTAGAGAGATAACACCATTTTTAGAACAATATAAAGAAGTACCAATTTTAATAAATATGATAAAAGGTATGAGCGAAGATCAGATATATAAATATCTAAAATCAAATATTAATTTTAATATTTTAGATAATTTAACCTCTATTTTACCAAAGTCTATAGCAATAGAGATTTGTAAATTATGTAATGTAGATGTAAATTTAAAATTCAATAAACTAAAAGGTAATATAAAAAATAATTTAATAAAAACTCTTAGTGCAACTCCATTAACTATTATTGGACACGATGGATTTAAAAAAGCTATGATAACTAGAGGTGGAGTATCATTAAAAGAGATAGAACCTAAAACAATGCAGAGTAAAATTATTAAAGGGTTATATTTTTGTGGTGAAGTTGTTGATTTAGATGGACCTTGTGGTGGATATAACTTACAATGGTCATTTTCAAGTGGATATTTAGCAGGACATTTATTATAAATTTACAAGGAGAATTAAAATTGAAAAAAGCATTAATACTGTTAAATATGGGCGGTGCAAATAATTTAAATGAAGTTGAAGTTTTTTTAAATAATATGTTTGCTGACCCAAATATTTTAATGATTAAAAATAGTTTTATTAGAAATATGGTTGGTAAATTTATAGTTTTTAAAAGAAAAAATATAGCAAAAGAGAATTATAAATTAATTGGTGGTAAATCTCCACTTCCTGAATTAACTAAAAAGTTAGTAACTAAACTTCAAAAAAAATTGCCTTATCTATATGTAACTTACGCTATGCGTTACACTCCGCCATTTGATTATGAAGTTATAAAAGAGTTAAAAGAGAAAAATATTGAAGAGATTCACTTAATACCATTATATCCTCAATACTCAACAACAACTACAAAAAGCTCATTTGATGGAATTGAAATTGCATTAAAAAAATTAAATTATAATCCAATAGTTAAAAAAATAGATAAATTTTATGAAGATAGATTCTATAATGAAGCTATAATAAATAGAATTAAAGAAAGTCTATTAAACAATAGTGCAAATGAATTTGATTTAATTTTTTCAGCCCACGGATTACCTCAAAAGATAATAGATAGAGGAGATACATACCAAAAAGAGATAGAAGAAAATATAAAAATTTTAAAAGAGATGTTAAAAGAAAAAAATATGAATTTTAAAAATATTCATTTAGCATATCAATCAAAAGTTACTCCAGTGAAGTGGTTAGAGCCTTCACTAGAAAATAAATTAAATGCGATAGATAATAAAAATATAGTAATTTATCCAATATCATTTATTATAGATAATTCAGAAACTGATTTTGAATTATCTATTGAATATAAAGAGATAGCTAAAAACTTAAATTTTAAGAAATTTATAGTATCTAAATGTTTAAATGATAGTGATTTATTTATGAAAGCTTTAATTAAAATAGAGAATAAAATATAATTTTGCTATAATATTACTATTATTTAAGAAAAGGATAAGTATTTGAAAAGGTTAGCAGTTGCTTTTACAGGTCCTTCAAATAGTGGAAAAACTACACTTATTGTAAAAGTTGCAAATATTTTAATAGAGAAAGATTATAGGGTTGCTATTATTAAAAATGACCCTAAAGATAAAGCTAAATTTGATATAGAGGGTAAAGATAGTTATAAATTTTCTCAAACTGGTGCTGATGTAGTAGTTACTTCACCAACTAGAACAACACTATTCTCTCAACAATCAAAAAGTTTAAATGATATTATAGATATGGTTGGAGATTTTGATTTTTTACTTGTAGAGGGTCTTAAAACTCTTCCACTTCCTAGAATTGCAATATTTAGAAATAATCTAAATAGAGATTATTTTGATTTTTCAAATGCCTTAGCAGTTGATGAAACAATTAATCAAGATGAGATTCCAACTAGTTTAAGAGTTTTAAATTTAAATAATCCTAATAAAGTGGTAGAGTGGATTATGCAAAATGCAAAGGAAGTTTAATGGAAGATATTTTAGAAGCTATTAAAAAAAGTGCTATAAAAATTGAAAAAGAGATAAAAAATTCAGATGGAAGTTTTAGTAAAAATTTAAATTCTACTGGTGATAATCAATTAAAATTAGATGTTGTAAGTGATGAGATAATAGAAGATGAATTAAAACAGATAAATATTATAAAAGAGATAATAAGTGAAGAGAAAGAGGATAGTGTAGAGATAAATCCTAATGGGAAATATTTAGTAGGTTATGACCCACTTGATGGGAGTAGCTTAGTAGATGTAAATCAAAGTGTTGGCTCAATATTTGCAATTTATGAGAATGATTATAGTGGTAATAACTTAGTAGCTTCAGTTTATGTAATTTATGGGGCTAGAGTTGATTTAGTAATAGCTTTAAATGATGTAAAATTATATAGATTACAAAGAGATGAATTTAAATTTATAAATAATTTAACTTTAGGGGAAAAAGGTCATATTAATGCAACTGGTGGAACTCAAAAAAATTGGTCATCATATCATAGAGAATTAGTAAATAGCTTTTTTATAAAAGGATATAGATTAGAGTATTCTGGTGGAATGGTTCCTGATTTACACTCTATTTTACTTCAAAGAGGTGGACTTTTTAGTTACCCAACTACAAGCGATAAACCAAAAGGAAAACTTAGAATGATTTTTGAAGTTTTTCCATTTGCTTATATTTTTGAAAAAGCTGGTGGAAAAGCTATTGATGGAGAAAAAAGAATTTTAGATTTCAAACCATCACATCTACACGATACAATGCCTTGTTTTTTTGGTTCAACTTATGAAATTGAAGAGGTAAAAAAAGTTTATGCAAACAGAGCTTAATACTTATCAACAGAAATTAGATGAGAATTTAAAAAAAGTTCAAGAATCTCAAAAAGCTAATGGAGTTAATAGTTGTCTTAAATGTGAAAAAGTTATTGGATGTGAAATTAGAAACCTTTATGTAAGAATTGTCTATGAGAGTATGAATGGTGGTCAAGGTGGGGATTTTGAGTTTTAATTTAAAATATAAAGCTCTATAAAAGATGACAAAATTACAAAATAACGATATAATTGGAATCTATAAAATTAAAATAGATTTAATACACAAAAAGCTATTTTGCAAAAATTACAGTAGATAAAAACTGAAAAATAATAGAATTTTTTAAAGGATTAAAAATGAGTTGTAATAAAATTTATGTCACAACACCAATTTATTATGTAAATGATGTGGCACATATTGGTCACGCTTACACTACAATTATTGCTGATACAATAGCTAGATATTCAAGACTTATAGGTTATGATACTTTTTTTTTAACTGGAACTGACGAACACGGACAGAAAATTGCAGAAAGTGCTGCTACTAGAGGTAAAACTCCAAAAGAGTATGCAGATGAGATAAGTGGAAAATTTAAATCTCTTTGGGATGATTTTAATATAAGTTATGATAAATTTATTAGAACTACTGATGATTATCATATAACTGGTGTTAAACAAGCATTTGATAAGATGCTTAAAAATGGTGATATTTATAAGGGTGAGTATGAGGGTTATTATTGTGTTAGTTGTGAAACTTTTTTTACAAAAACACAACTAATTGATGATGAATTTTGTCCTGATTGTGGAAAAGCTACAAGACTTATTAAAGAGGAGAGTTACTTCTTTAAACTCTCAAACTATCAAGATAAATTATTGAAATTTTATGAAGATAATCCAAATTTTATTTTACCAAAGTCAAGAAGAAATGAAGTTTTAAGATTTGTTGAGGGTGGTCTTAGAGATTTATCAATTACACGAACTAGCTTTGAGTGGGGTGTTAGATTGCCTGAACATTTAGAGGATTCAAATCACGTAATGTATGTTTGGCTTGATGCTCTTTTAAATTATGTAACTGCACTTGGTTATGGTGGCTCTGAAGAGAATATGGAATTTACTGATAAAAAAATTCATATTGTTGGAAAAGATATTTTAAGATTTCACGCAATTTACTGGCCAGCATTTTTGATGAGTTTAGATTTAAAAATGCCAAAACATATCGCAGCTCACGGATGGTGGACTAGAAATGGTGAAAAGATGAGTAAATCTAAAGGTAATGTTGTCAATCCAAAAGAGGTTGCAGATGCTTATGGATTAGAAAATTTTAGATATTTTATGCTTCGTGAAGTTCCTTTTGGACAAGATGGTGATTTTTCACAAAGAGCATTAATTGATAGAATAAATTCAGACTTAAGTAATGATTTAGGTAATTTATTAAATAGAGTTATTGGAATGAGTGGTAAATATTTTGAATTTAAAATTAATTCAGATGAAGTTGAAAAGTTTCACTCAAAAGAGTTAAGAGAATTAGAAGAGATTATAGATTCACTAGAGCCTTATCTATATGATATGCAAACTCATAGATATTTAGAGGAGTTGTGGAAAGCTCTAAGTTTAGCTAATCACTCAATTACAACTTATGAACCTTGGGTTAAAATGAAAGAGAGTAAGAAAGATGAAGCGATGGCACTTGTCGCACTTGTTGCTAATATTTTGGCAAGAGTTTCAATTATGTTAAATGCTATTATGCCAAAAACTACTCAAACAATTACAGATGCCCTAGGCTTTGAAATTAATAGTGATAGTTTTATTAAATATATAAAAGAGAAAAATTTATTAAATGAATTTAATATTAAAAAAGTTCCACCACTCTTTCCTAAAATAGAAGAGGCTCGTTTGGAATCTCCTGAACCAAAGATTGAGGCTAAGCCTAAAAAAGAGGAGAAAAAACAGACATCAGAGCCAAAAGATGATTTAAAAATAGATGGTATAATTAAAATTGATGAATTTTTTAAAGTATCCCTAAAAATTGGAAGAGTAATTCACGCTGAAGAAGTTCCAAAAAGTAAAAAATTGCTTAAACTTCAAGTAGATTTAGGTGAAGAGAGACCTCGACAAATTCTAGCTGGAATAAAAGAGTATTACAAAGCAGATGATTTAATTAACACTCAAGTTTGTGTAGTTGCAAATTTAAAACCTGCAAAACTTATGGGAATGTTAAGTGAGGGAATGGTTTTGGCAAGTAATGATGATGAGGGTTTATCTTTAATTAGACCAGAAAAAACTAAAAAAGTTGGAACTGCTATTAAATGAGACTAGGAAGTGTAATTGATATTGTGGGTGGAGAGTTAATTAACTCTTCATCAATTTCACACTTTAATGAAGTTAAATTTGATTCTAAAAGTATAAAAAATGGTGACCTATTTATTGCTATGGATAAAAATTTTATTGATGAAGCAATAAACAATGGTGCTTACGGAATCTTATTTGATGAAGATATAGAATGTAAAAAAAATTTAGATATAGCCTTCATTAAAGTAGATTCTATTTTTAATGCTTCATTAAAACTTTTAAGATTAATACTTTTAAGTAAATCATATAAATTTTATTTAATAAATTCATTGATGTTTGAATTATCACAATATATTATTACTTCAAAAAAAATCATTTTTTTATCAGAATCTAATTTAATTAATTTTCATAAAATTGTAACAAGTGAAGATGATACAATTTTTTTTAGTACAGATGAGAATTTTTTAAATATAATTTGGCCTCGCTATCATAAAATTGATAAAAAAAGTGAAAAGTTACAAGTTATTAAAGAGTATCTATTTGAAAGTACAATTTCATTTGAAGATGAATTTATTTATAAAGCTAAAATAGCTCCAATTTTTTTAAATGATTTATCAAAACTCTTGAATTTTTGTACTAAAAATAGCATTGACTTTTCACTTAAATCTCTAAATTTTATAAAGCATTTTGAACCAATTTTTATAGATAAAAATCTTTTTATTAAAGATTTTTTTAAAAGTAATAGAGTTTTAATAATTGAGCCTGATATAAATTTATTTATAAAAGAAGTCTCTTTTTTAATAGAAAACACTAAATGGGCAAAAACAATACTATTTTTACCAAGCCAAAAAAATGGCATAAAAATAGAAAATATTAAATTTTTTAAAAATACTCAAGAGTTGATTAAAATTTTAAAGACAGAAGATTTTAATTTTAGTTTAATTGGGGGTTTAAGTTCAAATGAAATAAAACCTCTACTCAATAAAAAAATAGAAGAATACACTCTTTTTTAGGAATAAAATGAATACTCAAGAACCCGCCCCCGAGCATAATAAATTAGAAAACTTTATAAGTGATTATTGGGATATAGGATTAGGTCTTATTTTTGGTTTTTTAGCAATTACTACTCATATTTTAGGTTATGAATATTTAGCCGTTACTGCCTCTGCAATTGCAATTGCCTCTTTTTCTGTAACAGTTGCTGAAATTGCTGAAATTTTAGCTGAAAGGTTAGAAGAACCTTACGCCTCTTTTGTTTTAACATTTTCAGCAGTAGTTGTAGAAATTTTACTTCTATTTATGGTTCTTTATGAAGCAAAAGAGAGTGGTCTTGAAACTGTAAAAGGTGGTATAATTTCAGCTGTAATTGTTGATATGAACGTATTGCTTGGATTAGCTGTCTTTATTGGTGGTTTATCGTTTAAAGAACAAGCCCATAATGAGGATACATCAAGTACATATATTACAATTTTACTTGTAACAGTTTCAGCTCTGTTAGTTCCTAGTGTTTTAACTTACACAGAACACTCTCAAGAGAAGATAGAGTTAGCAAGTTTGATAATAGGTCTTTTATTAATAAGTTTTTATGTAGTTATTTTTATTTTTCAAACAAAAACACATTCACACTTTTTTAAAGCTACTGCTAAAAGTAGGATTTTTAGATATAAAAGAAAAAAGAGGTTAGAAGAAGAGGACGAACAAGAAGAAGAGAGTTACATCTTTGACAAATTCTCTAATCCAATTAATTTAATATCAATTTTTATTTTTATATTATTAATTGGTGTTTTAGCTGAAATTTTTGCAACAGAAGGAGTTAAAGTTTCAAAAGAGTTAGGTATTAGTGTAGGTTTGGCAGGGTTAATAATTGCAATTATTAGTGTAGCACCTGAAATTTTTACAGCAATAAAAGCTGCAAAAAATGACCAAATTCAAAGAGTAATTAATATTGCTATGGGTGCTTCAACGGTATCAATTTTGCTTACAGTACCGATATTGATGTTACTATCATCTACAATAATAGGAGTTAAGTTAAATTTAGATTTTAACTCTTTACAGATAGGAGCTTTAATTTTAACTGTAATTTTAGCTTGGAGGACAACAGATGATGGTGAAACTAACTATTTCGAAGGGATTAGCCATTTAATGTTTTTTTTATGTTATGCAATCATTGCAACATTATATTAAAAGGAAAATAGATGTTTTTTAGAACAAAAGAAGATATAGCAAGAATAGAAGAGTTAGAAGATAAATTAAGAGAATCTAATAGAGAAATTGATAATTTAAGAGATGAAAACTCATCGCTAAATAGTGAATTAAATGATGCTATTTCTACTAAAAATAGTTCAGTTAATTTAGATGAGTTAAAAGAGGTTTTTCCAAATGTTCAAAAGATTACTGAGGGAATAGATAATTTAGACAATTCAATAATGAATATTATTAATGATTTAGATGGTAAAAGTGCTGATTTAGTGCAAAAAAGACCAGAGTTTGAAAAAGCAACTGAAACTATAACCAACTCTTTGGAAAATTTAACTAATTTAATTACAGAGAGTTATCAGACAGTTCAAGTTTTAAACGATAATGTAACCAGTATTGAATCAGTTCTTAGTCTAATTAAAGATATTTCAGATCAAACAAATTTGTTAGCATTAAATGCTGCTATTGAAGCTGCTAGAGCAGGTGAACACGGTAGAGGTTTTGCAGTTGTTGCTGATGAAGTTAGACAACTTGCAGAGAGAACTCATAAAGCTACAAGTGAAGTTGAAATTAATGTAAACACATTGAAACAGAATAGTTCAACTATTGACGAGAGTTCAAAAACAATGGAAGAGCTAGTTATGAAAACAACTGATGATGCTCATAATATTCAAAATTTAGCAAATGATTTTATGAGTATTTCAGGAGATAGTGGAGATATATCAAATAAAAAATCATCAATTCAATCTATCTTTACTCAATTAAATTCATCAACAAAAGAGGCTGTAAATAAATTTAATTCAATAATAAACAGAGGTTAAGTGATTTGACCAGAAGAGATATTTTAATTGGTGGAAGTGCAATATTAGCTTCTAGTTTAACTGGTTGTAGTGACAAAAAAGAGTTTAAAGAAGTTAGTATAAATAGAGCCAAAAAAGTAACTCTAAAGTTAGCTACTAGTTGGCCTGCGCATTTTCCTATACTTGGTGGTGCTGCCGATTTTTTTTCACAAAGAGTTAATGAAGTTAGTGGAGGATCTTTAGAAGTTAAAATTTATCCTAAAAATACTCTAGTTCCAGCACTAGAGGTGTTTGATGCTGTAAGTGCTGGAGCAATTGATATATTTCATTCTGGTCCATATTATTGGAAAGGTAAAAATTCAGCTCTCTCTTTAATTGGTGGTATTCCATTTGGATTTACAGCAAATGAGATGAATGCGTGGATGATGTTTGAGGGTGGACTTGAGCTTTGGGGAGAAATTTATAAAAAATATAATTTATATCCAATGCTTGGAGGCAATGTTGATTCTCAAATGGGTGGTTGGTTTAGAAAAGAGATAAATTCACTTTCAGATTTAAATGGACTTAAGATGAGAATTCCAGGACTTGCAGGTGAAGTTGTAAGCCGTTTAGGAGTAAATCCAGTACTACTTCCAGCAGGAGATATATTTCTTTCACTTGAGAGAGGCGTAATTGACGCAACAGAGTGGGTAGGACCAGCTCTTGATATTAAAATGGGATTTTATAAAGTTGCAAAACATTACTATAGTGGTTGGCACGAACCTGGAAGTATAATAGAATTTTCAATGAATCTTAAAAAATTTAAATCTCTCTCAAATGAACATAAAGCGATAATTAGTTCAGTTTCAAATGAGGCAAACTCAAGAATGATTTATGAATCACAATCTAAAAATGCTTATGCTCTTTTAGAGTTAGCAAAGTTAGGAATTAAACCAAAACCATTTCCAAATGATGTAATAGAGGGTGCAAAAAAAGCACTTTATGAAGTTATTGAAATTGAAGCTGGTAAAAATGAAGATTTCAAAAGAGTTTGGGAAAGTATGGAAAATTTTTTAACTATCTCTAAAGAGTGGACAAATATGGGGCTTAAATCATTTTTGGATATGAGGGGATAAGATTTAAAATTTATTGTATAATTATTAAAAAATAAAAAAGGTTTTAATATGTGTCAAGATTGTGGTTGTACAATTGCCGGTGAAGAACATCACCATCATCACGATGAAAAGTTAGAGATAATTCACTCAAATCCTCAATTAAATGATAAAAAAACAGTAGAAGTTATCACAAAAATACTTGATAAAAATGATAGAAAAGCTATTAATAATAGAAAACACTTTGAAGCTAAAAATATAATGTCAATTAATTTAATGAGTTCGCCGGGAAGTGGAAAAACTACACTACTCGAATCAACCGCAAAATTAGCTCAATTTAAATTTGGTGTAATTGAGGGGGATTTAGAAACTAATCAAGATGCTGATAGATTAAAAGCCTTAGGAGTTGAGGCGTATCAAATTACAACTGGTACAGCTTGTCACTTGGATGCTTTTATGGTTCATAAAGCGATACATAATTTAAATATGAAAAATTTATCTGTAGTTTTTGTAGAGAATGTAGGAAATTTAGTCTGTCCAGCTAGTTATGATATAGGAACTCACTTGAATATAGTCTTACTTTCAATTCCAGAGGGAGATGATAAAGTTAGTAAATATCCAGTTATGTTTAAAAATGCTGATTTACTTTTAATTACAAAAGTTGATTTAAAAGAGCATTTTGATTTTAATATTGATGGAGTTAAAAGAGATGCAAGAAATTTAAATCCAAAAGTTGATATATTAGAAATATCAAGTAAAGATGAGGGTAGCATTAGTAAATGGCTCAATTATATAGAGTTTAAAAAGAGTATGAGGTAATGGATATTAATCTATTTGAAGATTTTAAAGCTCCTAAGACAATAAAATTTTTAGCAAAAGAGATTGAATTTATTTCGAGTAAAATTGATAAAAATATTAATATTATGGAAGTTTGCGGAGGACATACACACACTATTGTAAAGTATGGATTAAATCAAATAACCCCTAAAAATGTAAATTTTATTCACGGTCCTGGTTGTCCTGTTTGTGTTATGCCAAAAGAGCAAATTGATAAAGCTATCATTTTAGCTAATAAAAAAGATGTAATTTTAACAACTCTCGGTGATATGATGAAAGTTCCTGGAAGTTTAGGAACTTTGCAACAAGCAAGAGCAAATGGTTCTGATGTAAGATTTTTATATTCACCAATGGATATTATAAATATTGCAAAAAAAAATCCTGAAAAAAAAGTTATATTTTTTGCAATTGGATTTGAGACTACAACTCCAATGACTCCAGCATTAATTAAAAAAACATTAGATTTAAAAATAGAAAACTTATACTTTTTTATAAATCATATTACTGTACCTGAACCAATGGAAGTACTACTTCAAGATGATAAATGCAAAATTGATGCGTTTATAGCCCCAAGTCATGTAAGTGTAATTACTGGTTCTAAAATATATGAATTTTTTTCTAATAGATATAATAAGCCAATAGTTGTGAGTGGATTTGAGCCAGTTGATGTATTACAATCTCTTGTAATGATTTTAAAACAAATTGTAAACAGTCAGAGTAAGTTAGAGAATGAGTATAGTAGAAGTGTAACTTATGAAGGAAATACTTTAGCACAAAATTTAATAACTACCTATTTTAAAAAGAGAGATTTTAAGTGGAGAGGAATTGGTATTATTAAAAATAGTGCTTGGCAATTAAAAGATGAGTATAAAAATTTAGATGCAGAAGTTATATATAAAAATATATTAAAAGTTAATGAGATAGAGGATAATAAACTGTGTATTTGTGGGGATATTTTAAAAGGCTTATCAAAACCTACAGATTGTAAAGTTTTTGAAAAAATTTGTACTCCTCAAAATCCATTAGGCAGTTGTATGGTAAGTAGTGAAGGGGCTTGTAGTGCTTACTATAAGTATGGTAATATTAAACTTAATATTCTAAATTAGGATAATAAAATGATTAATTTACATAAAAAGAGGAATATTCTATTAGTTGATGATTCAAAAACTGTAAATTTTTATATTAAAGAGATACTTATTGATAACGGATGTTTAGTAGATTCAGCTTTTAGTGTAAAAGAGACAAAAGATAAATTAAGTAAAAATAGTTATGATTTTGTAATTTTAGATTTAGTATTACCCGATGGCAATGGAAAAGATTTAATATATTTAATTCCAAAAAACAGAACAAAAATTATGGTTTTAACTTCAAGCGATGATGTTAAATTAAGAGAACATTTTTTTCAAATTGGAGTACTTGATTATTTCTCTAAAAATAATCCATTAGATTATATTGCAAGTGAGATATTAACTTTAATTAAAAAACTTGAAAATAATCATAAATATAAAATTTTATTGATAGAGAAAAATATTATTATAAAAAATATGATAGAGAATATTTTTTCACTTAGAAACTATAAAATTTTAAGTGCTGAGAGTGCTAATGAGGGATTATATAAATTAAAACATCAAGAAATAAATTTAGTAATTTTAAATTTAAAACTTTCCGATATGAAAGCAGAAGATATTTTATATGAAATTAGAAAAAATAGAGATTTTATGGAGTTGCCTATTGTGGGGATTACATCAAAATTTTTAGATAGTTACTTAAGTGCATAAATTTTAAAACATGGTGTAAATTCTTTAATTCAAAAACCATTTTCAGTTGAAGAGTTGATATTAAAAAGTGAAATAATGCTTAATTTAAATATATATAAAAATAGACTAAATAGAAAAAATAAAGAGTTAAAAAGAATAAACAATGAACTTGAAGATAGGGTAAAAATAGAGATAAAAAAACAGATGGAACAAGAGAAAATTGTGTTTTATCAATCAAAAATGGCATCTATGGGAGAGATGATAAGTATGATTGCACATCAATGGCGACAGCCATTAACTGCTATCTCTTCAGCTTCTGGTGATATAAAAATTAAATATGAGTTAGATATGTTAAATGACGAAGCTTTAATGAGTAATATTGATGCGATAATTCATAGAACTCAAAAGATGAGTGAGACTATCAATGATTTTATGAATTTTTTTAAACCACATAAAGATAAAGAGGTGTTTTTATTAAAAGCTCTATTTGATGAGATATTAAAACTCATAAAGCCTCAATTTGAAAATAGAACAATTGAATTTATTATAAATATTGATAAAAATATTACTATAAATGGATATAAAAATGAGTTAGAACAAGTTTTATTAAATATACTCTCAAATGCAAGAGATGCTTATGAAGATAAAAAAACTTTAAATAAGAGTGTAGAGATATTTGTAAAAGAGAATAAAAATAAAAAATTAAATATATTTATAAAAGATAAAGCAGGTGGAATTAAAGATGGTTTTTTAAATAAAATATTTGAGCCTTATATAACAACTAAAGAGGAAGGCAAAGGTACAGGAATTGGACTTTATATGTCAAAAACAATCATTCAAAGAAGTTTTAAAGGTGATATTAGTGCAGAAAATTATTATGATAAAAATCTAAAATCAAAAAAAGCAATAGGAGCAATTTTTAATATTTTAATTTCAATATCTTAAAATTAAATTGAAAAAATAGGAACAATATTTGCTTTATCTCTTGTAAGAAATTTTACAAGAGGGTTAAATTATGAAAAAAGTACAATTTATCTTTTTATTTTTATCTTTTTCTACTGGATTGGCTTATGCTGATTTTATAGGAAAAGTTATTGATTTAGATACAAAAAAACCTATTGTTGGGGCTATTGTCACTATTGATGGAAAAGTTACACATACTGATGGATATGGAAAATTTGAAATTTCAAGTAAAACAGAATCTATTGCTATTCGTGCTTATGGTTATGATAGAAGAGAATTTAAAGATTTTAAAACTAAAGAGTTTGTCTTAAAAAGTTTTGAGCCAAAAGCTCTATATTTATCATATTGGGCAGTTAGTTTAGAGAAAAATATCAATAGAATTTTAAAATTGATTGATGAAACTGAAACTAATACAGTTGTAATTGATACAAAGAGTGAATATGGTCATTTAGCTTATAAAGGGAATGTTGCCTTAGCTAAAAAAATTGGTGCATATAAGAGAACTACTATTAAAAATATAGATAAATTAATTACTAGATTAAAAGCAAAGGGTATTTATCTTATTGCTAGACACTCTGTCTTTAAAGATAATCTTTTAGCTAAAAAAAGACCTAATTTTGCAATTAAAACTAAGCAAAATAAAGTTTGGATAAATAGAGAAAAGTTAGCTTGGAGTGACCCATTTGTAGATGAAGTTCATAAATACAATGTAGAGTTAGCAAAAGAGATTGCATCAAAAGGCTTTGACGAGATTAACTTTGATTATATTCGTTTCCCAGGAAAAGCTAGACTTAAATATAAGCTAGATAATAATGAGAAAAATAGAGTGAATGCAATTTCATCATTTTTAAAGTTAGCAAAAGAGGAGTTAAAACCATATAATATATTTATTTCTGCTGATACATTTGGTTACGCTTGTTGGAATAATAACGATATTAAAATAGGTCACTCTCTAAAAGAGATGGAAAAATATGTAGATTATATCGCTCCAATGCTATATCCATCAGGATTTCATACAGGAATACCAAATGCCAAAAACCCTATGGAAAAACCTTATGAGATAATAAACCATAGTTTAAAAGAGGCAAAGAGAAGATTTAAAATAGCTTCAGTTAGATTTCGTCCTTGGCTTCAAAGCTTTAAAGATTATGCGTTTGATAGAAGGCACTTTGGTGCAAAAGAGTTAAGAGCTCAAATTAAAGCTTCAGAAGATTTTGGCTCAAACGGTTGGATGCTTTGGAATTCAGGAAGTAAATTCAGTAAAAAAGGTTTAAAGAGTGCTAGAACAGAGATTGCTTTAAATGATGTAAAAGATTGTGTTAAGATGAAAAAGAATTAAAATTTAACTCTCATATCTAAAATTTACCATTTTAAATCTCTCTCCCATCATTCTTGGATCAATTAAAGTTTTAATTTTATTAACTTCGCTTAAATAGGCATTTTGTTCTACTTTAGTTTTTAAAATATCAAGTAAATCCATTAATCCAAAATCAACTAAAGCAACCATTTGAGTTGCATATTGAATCTTTTTAATTCCCTCATTTTCAAAAACATCAATTAAATGTTGAAAATTTACATCATAAGTTATATCACTCTTTTTGTATGCTTCATTTAACTTTAATTTATCATCAAATAGTGGATAAGTTAAATGTTTTTGATAGATTCTAATTGAAAAATCATCTCTATGAGTTAAATCTCCATAATCAAATGTTACAAACTCAAATTTTTTAATATTATCTTTTATAGCTTTTGCAAACTCTTCAAAGCCTATTGAAATTTCACCTTTTTTTATATTATATTTCTTGATTACCTCTTTTATATATCTATTTGGCTCTTTTTCAAATTTAATTTCACCATTTTCAACTATTGCCATTTTATCTTTATATATTAATTCACAAGGAAATGCATCAAAAATTTCATTTGCAACTATAAAATAGCTATCTCCATCAAGTGAACAAAAATTTTCGTGATGAATTAACTCTATCTCATCGGCAAAAGCCTCTTTAAAATAATTTTTTTGCTTCTGTCTTAAATGCTCAAATGGTTCAACTATTGCAAACTTTAAAGACTTTAAAAGTTTTGGTCGTAGAGTATAGATAAACTCTATTATATCTGCTAATAGATAACCTTTATGTGCTCCTATCTCTAAAATAATAGAGTCTTTATTTAAAAATCCCTCATCAATACTTTTTATAATTTTATTTGCAATACTACCACCAAAAAATTTTGAGCTACTAACAGCAGTATAAAAATCACCCTCTTTTCCTATGGCTTTATAATTTGTGTAATATCCATCTTCCCCATATAACCAATTATTAAAAAATTGACTAAAATTCATTTAAACTCCAAAATATATTTTTTGTAATTTTAGTATAATATATTTAATAATAGTATTAGTAGAGGGAGTTATTTATGTTTAAATTAATGGTAATAGTTTTTTTAACGCTCTCTTGATGAAAGAGGATTTATTAAAATTTTACTCCTCTATCCAACTATTTATTTTTTTACTATAACTTTTAAGTATATCTTCACCTTTTTTAGAATTTTTAGCTTGTATATATAAATTAAGTGCATCACTATGTTGGTCAGGTATCATTAAAATCCAATCTTGTTTATCAATCCAAATTTTAACTCCATCAATATGTGAAGCCTCTTTATCTTTTGAATCTTCTAAAAATTTTCTCATCATTTTACCCTTTAAACTACTAGGACACTCAACCGTAGTTTCTAAATAATAAAATTTAGGAAGTAAATTTAAAAGTTCACTTATTTTAGTATTGTGTATTGCAACCATTTCAATTATTTTTAAACTCGCATACATAGCATCAGCATTTAGAGTAAAATCTGTAAAACCATAATTAGCACCAGTTGAACCTATAAAATTATACTTTTTTAAATTACTAGCTTTAAAATTTGTAAATTTATCTCTTGTGATTATTAAGTTTTCAAAATATGAATCTGTAAAATCAGGTGCCCAAGCTGGTAAGAATACTTTAGACTTATCATCTTTGTTTAAATTAAGTAACGAAAGAATTATAAGTAAAGTTATATGATTTTCTAATACTCTTCCCTCTTCACAAACAAGCTCTAAACGCTGTCCATTTGGATATATCAAAAACCCCATATCTAAGCCTAAACTCTTTACAATTGCGGAAACCTCATTTTCAGATTTTTTAATTAAGGTAGGGAGTTTAGAGAGTTTTTTATCATCCAAATAAGCATTTAAAATAATATTATCAATATTTAAATCATTTACAATATCAGGATATACATTTGAAGTTGAACCAAACATTAAATTAACAGCAACTTTAAATTCTCTCTGTTTAATAGCACTATTATTTAATAATTCTAATACATTATTTTTATAGTTTGCTTTTAAATCATTTGGTTCACAAATTTCACCAATTTCATTATAATTAACTCTTCTGAAATCTTCTCTAAAGAATAGTCTCTCCATAGATTTAGAAGTATTTGTATCTATTGTTAAACCCTCACTTGTAAAAAACACTATTTCTGTGTTAATTTGATTTATAATTGATTGTCTAAAGTGAACTCCTGCAACAATATCATCATCTTTTGCTAAATTAAATCTCATAACACTTGATGCTATCATCGGTATATCAATTACATTTATACCAGCTGACAATAGTCCACCTAAAAATGCTCTCTTTAGCATTCTTGAACTTTTATGATAATCTCTTGAGACAAAAACTTTACTGCCAATTGGCAACATTGCTCCAAAGCTTTCAGCTAACTTTGTAGCCATTTCACAAGAGAGTTCGATATTTGTTCTACCAATCACACTACCATTTTCAAAAATTGTACTCTTATATTTTGTTCCCCAAATTATATTGTTACTTACAATTGAATTTTCATCGACAATCTTTTCAGGCCAAACAATTACATCTTTTTCAAAAGTAACATTTTTACCAATTTCACAACCTTCTGCAATAATAATGCCTGATTTTGCTTTAACTCTTTTAGATAGTTTATTATTGTTACATATTACACAATCATTTAAATTATTTCTAGCTTCAATTAATACATTACTCCAAAATACACAATTTATAATTTTACTCTTATCTTCAATTACACTATTATTTCCAATTACAACATCTTTTAACTCAACTTCATTTCCAATAGTCACATTTTTACCAATTACAACTACTCCATTAATTACAATATCATCAGGTAGTCTTATTTTATCCTCAACAAAAGCTACTCCATCATCAAACTTATACTCTTTTCCTAAAAATTTAAACTTTACTTTTCCTGATAATATATCATTATAAACATCTCTATAGCTTTGTGGATTTCCAACATCTCTCCAATATCCCTCTTGAATTGAACCCCAAAGTGCAACTTTTTCTTTCATCAAAGTTGGAAATAGATCTTTACCAAAATCGTAATTTTCATCTCTTGGAATATAATTTAGTATTTCAGGTTCTAATATATAGATTCCTGTATTAATAGTATCACTAAAAACTTCACCCCAACTAGGTTTTTCTAAAAATTTTTGAATTTTTCCGTAATTATCAGTTATTACAACTCCAAATTGTAAAGGGTCTTCAACAGAAGTTAAAGTAATAGTTAATTTAGAATCTTTTTCTCGATGAAACTCTATTGATTTTTTAAAATCAAAATCAGTTACTAAATCCCCACTAACTATTATAAAAGTTTCATCTAAAAACTCTTCTGCACACTTTACAGCCCCTGCTGTTCCATAATCATCATCAGGTAATATATAATTAATTCTTACACCAAATTTTTCACCATCTTTAAAGTAATCTTTAATGACTTCGGGTTTAAAATAGAGAAGTATCACAATTTCAGTAATTCCTGCATCCTTTAATTTAACTATAATATGCTCCATCATAGGTCTATTTATAATTGGAAGCATAGGCTTTGGAATAGTATTTGTTAAAGGTTGAATTCTAGTTCCAAATCCACCTGCCATTACTACTGCTTTCATATAACTCCTTTTAGTATTTTATATATTATATATCTCACTAACTTAAAATTTACACTGCTATTTAATGTAAAGGGGCAGATGAAATGCTAGTCTCCATATTTGCGATTTTTATTCGATTGTATGGTACTTATCGTATAATTTTTTAATTGCAAGGATAAGTGCAATTTCTATCATTTTTTCATTATCAAGCAGTTTTTGCATTGAAGATAATAATTCAGCTATATTTTAGCTTTTTTATAATCTTATAGCCATATAATGGGCTAGTTTGAGCTTATGCAAATTTAGTGCTAGAGCTATTTTTTGATTTTTCCTTTTTTGTTGTTTGTAGTTTGGATAATAAAGCGACATAATCTTAATTAAAATTAAAAAATATCTTCTGTTACATTTTTGATCTGTTTTAGCTTTTCTCTAAGTTTATGTAAAAATTGCTTGGGAGCATATTTCAAAAGTTCAATTATATCTTTTATATCATCTTCATCGTTATAATCTTTTGAGTTTATATTTATAGTACTGTTATTCACAACATTACTATTTGAGATATTGCTAAAAGAGTTATTTTGATTAAAAAACATTTCTCCTCTACCTGTTAATAACCAATCAATAGAAATATTATATTGTTCATTTATTTTTATTAAAAAAGTATGAGGTATTGAAACCTTACCTTGCTCATAAGTTCTTATTGTGCTAAATGGCATATCAAGTGCATTAGCGAAATCATCTCTTGAGTTAAATCCTATTTTTTTTCTTGCTTCTTTTAATCTTTTTTCAACCATGTAAATACCTTATTGTTTATAATATTGCTGTACATAAAAAAATGTACAGTGACATTTAAGTATCGGCTAAAAATAAAAAAAGTTTAAATAAATTTGCTTAATTTTATTTTTTTATATTTTTTTAAAATTTGTGATTTTTTTGTGATATTTAAAGAATTTATTTTGAGGCTGTGACTAGCTTAAAAGCTATGTTAATTAATAATTAAGCAATAGATGTTAAACATTCTGTAAAATAACAGGTTTGGAAATTTTAGTATATTTTGCAAAGGAGGTTAAGGTTAAAATGAGCGAAACAAAGAGAAAAACAACACCTATTACAAAAGTATTAAAAGAGAATGGAACTAATCCAACTTTTTATGCAAAAGAACACGGTTTTAATGAACATTCTTTTGATTCTGTAAGACTTGGTAGAAGATTTAATAAAGAAATAGTAATTCAACTTTTAAAAGATGGGTATGTTCAGCCTGTTGTAGAAACTTTTTATGAAAAAAAGGGTAATAGGTCTTCACCATGAAACTCTTAACAATTAAAGAGATAATGTTTTTTTTATCATATAAATCAAATAGAAGATTAATTGATAATTTAAAAAATACTCCATTTGAACTGAAAAAATTAGAAGGTGTAAAAAAGAAAGTTAAACATTACAAATTTGAAAACCTACCAGAGTGCTATCGACTTAATTTAAAAGATTCTCTAGAGTTTAATGAGAGTGAATATATAGATAATTCAGATAATAGACCAAATGAAGTCCCTGATATGAAAAAATATTTAAGTGTAAGTTTAAATAAACAAGAAGAGGCAAGATTAAGGCTCAAAGTAGTTTTAGCTTATGAAAAAAAGCTAAAAGAGATAAAAATAGAACAATTTATTAAAGATTTACACTACGATTTTGATGAGTTAAAAGTTAGTAAACATAAGATACATAGATGGCAAAATAAAGTTAATGAGGCACGAATTGCAGGAGTTAGTCTCACTCCACGGTTATATTTTCTTTAAGAAAGATAAACATCTCTTGATTTGGGCTTTTTAATTAGTTCTACAAAGATTTTAAACAAATCTTTATATAATTTTAAGTTTCTTAAGACATTTGTCATTTTACTTAATCCA
>JADGEE010000001.1 GCA_016744535.1 Campylobacteraceae bacterium | reverse complement strand
GATTAATTTGTTACAATTTACAGTTAGAAATAAAAAAATTAAGGATAATTAAAAATGGCTATTTTAGATGATGTAAAAGAAGTAGTAGTAGAACAACTTGATGTAAATGCAGAAGAAGTAAAATCTGAATCAAAATTTGTTGAAGATTTAGGAGCTGATAGTTTAGATGTAGTTGAACTTGTTATGGCACTTGAAGAAAAATTTGATATAGAAATCCCTGATGATGCAGCTGAAAAAATTGCAACTGTTGGTGATGCTGTAAAATATATCGAAGAAAATAAATAATAGTTTTTAAACTATTATTTATAAAATTAAAAAAGGAGTTTTGATTTGAGAAGAGTTGTAGTAACTGGACTTGGTACAATTAACTCATTAGGGCTAGATTTAGAGAGTTCTTTTGAGGCTATCATTAATGCTAAATGTGGCATCGAAAGAATTTCAAATTTTGACGCCTCTAAACACAGTGTACAAATTGCTGGTGAAGTAAAAGGGTTTGACCCAAAAACTATAATGGATGCTAAAGAAGTTAAAAAAGCTGATAGATTTATCCAACTTGGAATTAAAGCTGCTCAAGAGGCAATGGCTGATAGTGGAGTTAAAGAATCAGAGTTTTATGAATTAGAGAGATTTGGAATTTCAGCAGGTTCTGGAATTGGTGGACTTGTAACAATTGAGCGAAACTCTATTGTGCTTGAAACAAAAGGCCCTAGAAGAATTTCACCATTTTTTATCCCATCTTCACTTGCCAATATGTTAGGTGGATTTATCTCCATTGAGCATAATTTAAAAGGTCCAAATTTAGCAAGTGTTACAGCTTGTGCTGCTGGAACTCACGCTATTAGTGAAGCTTGTAAAACTATTATACTTGATGGTGCAGATGCTATGTTAGCGGTTGGTGCTGAGACTGCAATTTGTGGAATTGGTGTTGGTGGATTTGCTGCAATGAAAGCACTTTCAACTAGAAATGATGACCCACAAAGTGCCTCTCGTCCATTTGATATGGACAGAGATGGATTTGTAATGGGTGAGGGTGCTGGTGCTTTAGTTTTAGAAGAGTATGAAAGTGCTAAAAAAAGAGGTGCTAAAATTTATGGTGAGATAGTTGGCTTTGGCGAAAGTGGTGATGCAAACCATATCACAACTCCTGCACCTGAGGGTGAAGGTGGATATAGAGCGATGAAGGCAGCTTTAAGAATGGCTGGAGATATAAAAATTGATTATATAAATGCTCACGGAACTAGTACAAAATATAATGATATGTATGAGACAATGGCTATTAAAAAAATTTTTGGGAAAGAGTCAGCTCCACTTGTAAGCTCAATTAAGGGGCAAGTTGGACACTGTTTAGGAGCAGCTGGAGCAATTGAAGCTGTTGTTTGTCTAAAATCTATGGAAGTTGGGGTATTAGCTCCTACTATAAACTATGACACGCCTGACCCTGATTGTGACCTCGATTATATTCCAAATGAAGCAAGAGAGGTTAAAACTGATGTAATTATGAGTAACTCTTTTGGATTTGGCGGAACAAATGGGGTTTTAATATTTAAGAGGGTTTAATTTGGCAACATATTTAGAGTTTGAACAGAAAATTAAGAGAATTCAAGATGATATAGAGAGTGCAAAAGCTAAAAGTGATGAAGCTGCAATTGAAATTTTACAAGTTGAATTAGAAAAAGAGGTTGGAAAAACTTATAAAAATTTAACTGACTATCAAAAACTTCAATTAGCAAGACATCCTGATAGACCTTATGCACTAGATTATATAAAAGCACTCCTAACAGATGCTTATGAGATTCACGGTGATAGACATTTTCGTGATGACCACTCAATCGTTTGTTATATCGGTTATATTGAAAATCAAAAAGTTATGGTAATTGGTGAACAAAAAGGAAGAGGAACTAAAAATAAATTAAAAAGAAATTTTGGAATGCCACATCCTGAAGGTTATAGAAAAGCCCTTAGAGTTGCAAAATTAGCTGAAAAGTTTCAAATTCCTGTTTTAATGTTAATTGATACTCCGGGTGCATATCCTGGAATTGGGGCAGAAGAGAGGGGACAAAGCGAAGCAATTGCTAAAAATATATTTGAATTTAGTAATTTAAATACTATTACTATCTCAATTGTAATTGGTGAAGGTGGAAGCGGTGGTGCTTTAGCAATTGGGGTAGCTGATAAATTAGTGATGATGAAATACTCTGTATTTAGTGTAATTTCACCTGAAGGGTGTGCTGCGATTCTTTGGAATGACCCAACTAAAGTTGAAAATGCAACAGAAGCTATGAAAATTACAGCTGATTATTTACATTCAGTAAAATTAATTGATGATATATTAGAAGAACCATTAGTTGGAGCTCATCGTGATAAAACAGGTGCTGTAAATACAATTAAAACATATTTTTTAAATCAAATTCAAAGCTTATCAGAATTAACAGACGAAGAGAGATTAGCTAAAAGGTATAAAAAACTTATGAGTTACGGAGCCTATGAGAGTTTAAGTTAAAAGAATTAATTTTCGTCTTACTATCTCTTTTTTTCATACATTCTAATTTTATATTTTTTAATAATTTAATTATTACTTTTAAGTTATAATTTACCTAAATTGTAGGGAGTTCTTTGAATGTTTAATAGTAAATTTAAAATTTTTAATATTTTTGTTATATTACTTTTAGCTTTTGTATTTGTTGGTTGTGGATATAAAAGTGACCCTATCTATATTAAAAAGAGTAAAAATTAATGATAGATATTTTAATAATAGGTAGTGGTGTTGCTGGTCTTTACGCTGGAGTTAATACTCCAAAGAGTAAAAACTGTTTAATTATTACTAAAGGAATGCCTTGGCAATCAAATAGTTTTTATGCACAAGGTGGAGTTGCTACTGCACTTAATAAAAAAGATATACAACTACATATTAATGATACAATGAAAGCTGGTGATAATTACTGCTCACTTGAAGCCGTCAAAGCACTAAGCGAAAATAGTTTAAGTGTAATAGATGATATTATAAAAATGGGCTTTGAATTTGACAAAGATGAGAATGGTAAATTAGCTTATACAAAAGAGGGTGCTCACTCTTCAAAACGAATTTTACACGCTAATGGTGATGCTACTGGGAGGTTTTTACACTCTTTTTTAATGCAAAAAAACCCACACGCAATAGAGAGTAATTTAATTGTTACTGATTTACTAATAAAAGATAATATATGCTACGGTGTTGAAGTTTTAGATTCTAATAATAAATTAAAACATATTTATGCAAAATCAGTAGTAATTGCTAGTGGTGGAATAGGCTCACTTTATAAATATAGTACAAATGAAAAGAGTATAAGTGGAGATTTACATGGCATTTGTATAAATAAAGGAATAGAGTTAATTGATATGGAACTTATGCAATTTCATCCAACATCGTATATTTCAAAAGATAAAACAGCAAATCTTCTAAGTGAAGCCCTGCGAGGTGAGGGGGCTTTAATTGTCGATGAATATAATAGAAGGTTTCTATTTGACTATGATGAGAGAGCAGAATTAGCCCCAAGAGATGTTGTAAGTAGAGCTATATTTGATTACCAACAAAAAAATAGTACAAAAGTATATCTCTCTTTTGAGAATTTTGATAAAAATTTTTTTAAAATTAGGTTTCCAAATATCTATAAAACACTTAGTGAATTTGGTTTTACTCTACCAAGAGATAAAATAAAAATTTCACCAGCATATCACTACTCAATGGGTGGTATAAAAACAGATTTAAATGGTAAAATACCAAATATAAAAAATCTCTATGCAATAGGTGAAGTTGCTTGTACAAGAGTTCACGGAGCAAATAGGTTAGCTAGTAACTCTTTACTTGAAACTTTAGTTTTTCCGAAAAGAGCAATAGATGATATTTTATCTAAAAATTTTAATTTTAAAAAAATAGATTTTAAGATAAAGGATAAAGAGTTAGAAAAAAAAGATGATTTAAAAATAGAGTTAGAACTACAAAATTTGATGTGGAACTTTATTGGAATTATTAGGTATAAAGATAAGTTAAAGTTTTCTCTACAAGAGATAGATAAATTTTTAAGTAGTGATATCGGTGAGTTATTAAAGTTTAAACTTTTAACAGCAAAAAGTATTGTAAAACAAGCTTTAAACAGAAAAAAATCGCTAGGCGCACACTATATTATAAATTAAAGGAGTAATAATGGAACATATTAGTTTAGTCTCAAGTTGGGTTGGAATTTTATCACTAATTGTATTTGTAATTGGTTATTTTTTCATTGCCACAGAAGATAAATATCACATAAATAAGGCAAAACCTGCACTATTTATTGGAACATTCATATTTATGTTGATTGGTTTTTATTATGGGATAAATGGATTAGATGCACATCTATTAGAACACGAAATTGAAGTTATAATATTAGAAATTGCTGAAATTTTCTTTTTCTTATTTGTAGCAATGACTTTTATTGAGTCATTAATTGAAAGAAATGTATTTGATGCACTAAAATATAAATTAACTTCAAAAGGTTATAGTTATAAAAAACTATTTTGGGCAACTGGTGTATTAGCATTTTTCATCTCACCAATAGCTGATAACTTAACAACTGCTTTGATTCTCTCAACTGTACTTATTACAATTGAGAAAGAAAATAAACACTTTTTAGTGCCTGGTGCTATTAATATTGTTGTAGCAGCAAATGCAGGTGGTGCTTGGTCACCATTTGGAGATATTACAACTCTTATGGCTTGGACAGCAGAGAAAGGGCTTTTTACTGACTTTTTATTCTTGTTTCCAGCATCAATTGTAGGATGGGTAGTAACTGCATTTTTATTAGCTAAATATGTACCAGAGGGACAACCACACTTTGATGCTTCAAAAGAGAAACCCGCAGATATTAAAAAGGGTGGAAAATTTATAATATTCCTTGGTGGATTTACAATTTTTTCAGCAGTAATGAGTCATCAATTACTACATCTACCTGCGATGTGGGGAATGATGTTTGGGCTTTCACTCCTAAAACTCTACTCATTTTCGCTTAAAAAAATGCACAATGAACATATTAATGTATTTCAAAGTATCTCAAGAATAGAAAATGATACACTTATTTTCTTCTTTGGTATTTTAGCGGCAGTTGGTGGACTTCACTTTTTAGGTTATTTAGCCGTTGCTGTTCAATTATATGATGTAGCTGGAGCAACTGCTACAAATATTGGTGTTGGTGTATTATCTGCTATTGTTGATAATGTACCAGTTATGAGTGCTGTACTTAAAGCAAATCCAGAAATGGGACTTAATCAATGGATGTTAGTTACTCTAACTGCTGGTGTTGGTGGAAGTTTAATTAGCTTTGGTTCAGCTGCAGGTGTTGGAGTTATGGGAAAATTAAGAGGAATTTATACCTTTGGTTCTCATATGAAATATGCTTGGACTATAGCTATAGGATATGTTATATCCATCTCTATATGGTATTTACAATATGAAGTTTTAGGATTTTATATTAAACATTAACTTTAAATAAAAAATAAAAGTAGATTAATTTCTACTTTTTATTATACATGGTAGTTTGGTGCTTCTTTTGTAATTATTACATCATGAACGTGAGATTCTTTAAGACCTGCACTTGTAATTTCAACAAATTCGGCTCTTTCATAAAAACTTTCTAAATTTTTTGCACCTAAATATCCCATAGATGAGCGTAAACCTCCAATTAATTGATGAATTACATCAGAAATTTTACCTCTATATGGAACTCGTCCCTCAATTCCTTCTGGTACTAGTTTATCTTGTGCAGTTCCTTCTTGAAAATATCTATCTGTACTTCCTTGACTCATAGCTCCAATACTACCCATTCCTCGATAAGCTTTATATTGTCTTCCTTGATACATTACAACTTCACCAGGAGATTCTTCAGTTCCAGCCAATAAGCTTCCAACCATAATTATACTAGCCCCTACTGCTAATGCTTTTGCAACATCTCCTGAATATTTTATTCCACCATCAGCTATAATTGGAACTTCTGCTTTTCTTGCAATTGATACACATTCATCTATGGCAGTAATTTGTGGAACACCTACTCCTGCTACAATTCTAGTTGTACATATACTTCCAGGTCCTATTCCCACTTTAACACCATCAGCTCCAGCTTCAATTAAATCTTTTGTAGCTTCAGCAGTCGCTACATTTCCTGCAATTACTTCCACATCGAAATTTTCTTTAATCTCTTTTAAAGTATTAATAATACCTTGAGAATGTCCGTGTGCTGAATCTAAAACTAATACATCCACACCAGCTTCAACTAAAGCTTTTGCTCTATCTATTTGATTAACTCCAATAGCAGCACCAACTCTTAATCTGCCATACTCATCTTTATTTGCATTTGGATATTCTATCTTTTTTTGAATATCTTTAATTGTAATTAATCCTTGGAGATAACCATCACTATCTACAATAGGTAATTTTTCAATTTTATGTTTATTTAAAATTTCAGCAGCTTCTTCAAGAGTAATTCCTTTTTTTGTAGTAATAAGGTTCTCTTTTGTCATAACCTCATCAACTTTTATACTCATATCTCTTTGAAATCTCATATCACGATTAGTTAAAATTCCTATTAATTTTTTATTTTTATCTACAACAGGAACTCCAGAAATTTTATATTCATCCATCACTTTTTGAGCTTCTGCTAAAGTTTCATATCTTTGAATAAAAATTGGGTCAATAATAATTCCACTCTCACTTTTTTTTACTTTTTTAATTTCTTTCACTTGCGATTGAATATCCATATTTTTATGAATTATTCCAATTCCTCCAAGTCTAGCCATAGTTATTGCAGCCCTATACTCCGTAACTGTGTCCATTGCTGCTGAAACAATAGGAATATTTACACTTATATTTTTTGTAAGTTTACTTTTTATAACAACCTCTTTTGGTAAAACTTGTGAGTGCTTAGGAACTAAAAGTACATCTTCAAAAGTTAAAGCTTTTTTTCTAATTCTCATAAATTCTCCTTCTTTAATAATTTTTATTTAGAAATTTTTCGTATTCTACAATAATTAATGTATCTTATCAATTAAATAAAAAAATGAAATTATTAAGCTTTTATTCTCATAAACAACTATATTTATAATAAATTTTAATGAAATTTTTTGGAAATAATGAAGATAATAAATTTTTTACAAAATTAATGAATATATTAGAAGTAATATTTAAGACAAACTAAATCAACAAGCTAAAGAGAGAAAAGAGTTATACTAACTCAATGAAAGCCATTGGAGAAGCATCTCCTCTTCTCATTCTTGTTTTTATAATTCTTGTATATCCACCATTTCTTTCATTATATTTTGGTGCTACTTCATTAATTAATTTTTTAGTTGCTTCTTTATTTTGAAGTTCTTTGAAAACTACTCTATGAGTATTTAAATCACCGGCATTTCTAGCTTTTGTTACTAATTTTTCAACAACACTTCTTAGTGCTTTTGCTTTTGCTAGAGTAGTTTCAATTTTACCGCTATTAATTAATGAGATAGAAAGATTTTTAAGTAGTGCTTTTCTATGAGCTGAATCTCTACCTAATTTACTATAACCATGTCTATGTCTCATCTACTTTCCTTTTCTAATTTGACTTTAACTTTTTTAGTTTTTTATCTAAAGCTATAACTAATTCTTCATCTAAATTTGTTGATACTGGAAAACCAATCTCTTCAAGTTTTACTTTAATTTCATCAAGTGATTTTTTACCTAAGTTCTTAATCTCTTTAAGTTCACTCTCATTCATTACTGCAAGTTCACCAACATACTTAATTTCTGCTCTATCAAGACAGTTAAAACTTCTAGCACTTAAGTTTAACTCTTCAACTTTTTGAGTTAAAGCATTAAGTTCTGGTAAATCAACTTGTGGCTCAAATTTATCAACAGAAGTTATTTCAAGCTCTTTTTTGAATACTTCTAATTGATCATACATAACACTTAAAGCATTTTTAAATGCACTTACAGGATCGATTTGCCCATCAGTTGTAATTGTAAAAACAACTTTTTCGTAGTTTGGATTATCTTCAATTAACATATGTTCTATATCATAAACTACACTTTTAATAGGTGTAAAGAATGCGTCAATTGCAATATAATTGTTTTCTTCTTTTTTTACTTCTTCTCTAATATTCTCACTAGGAACATAACCTATTCCTTTCTCTATGATTAGAGAAAAATTTAAATTTGCATCTTCATTTATTGTAGCTAAATAGGCATTTTTTGTAACAATTTCAACTTCGTCAGTCTCAAGGTCACTTCCAATAATCTCTTTTGCACCTTTAAAAGAGTATTCAACTACTGCTCTCTCAACACCTTCTTTTAAACTAAATCTAATGTTTTTAAGATTTATAATGAAAATTGCTACATCTTCACTCATTCCCCTAATACTATCAAATTCGTGTGTAGCACCTTCAATCTTAATAGCAATAGGCGCAAATCCAACTGAAGAACTAAGTAACAATCTTCTAATTGGATGTGCTAGTGTAATTCCATAACCACTCTCAAAAGGATAAGCGATAATTTGTGATTTATTATCGCTGATATTATTAATATCTAGATTTGTAGGTTTATATGGTGATGTTTTAATATTATTCATAAGTATTCACCCATTCTTTAATTTTTATTTAGAGTATAGCTCTACGATTAATCTCTCTTCTATTGGAATTTGAATTTCACTTCTTTCAGGCAATCTCGTAAACATTCCAAAAACTTTTTCTGTATCAACATCAACCCAACTCGCAATACCAGTCTGATTAGTAAGTTCCATTGCTCTTACAACTTGTGGATTATTTTTACTTTTCTCTTTTACTTCAATCTTTTGACCAGCTTTTACTCTAAATGATGGAATATCAACTTTCTTTCCATCTACTAAAACATGACCATGAGTCACAAATTGTCTTGCAAATGCTCTAGTTGATGCAAATCCCATTCTATAAACTACATTATCTAATCTCTGCTCAAGTAGTGAAATTAAATTTTCTCCAGTATTACCATCTATTCTATTAGCCTCTTTAAAAAGACCTCTAAATTGCTTCTCAGCGATACCATACATAAATTTAGCTTTTTGCTTCTCTTTTAATTGAAGTCCATATTCACTTACTTTTGTTCTTCTCTGTCCGTGTTGCCCAGGTGGATAAGGTCTCTTATCAAGTGCACTTTTACCTGCTAATCTTCTTTCACCCTTTAAATCTAGACTAACGCCTAATCTTCTCTCAATCTTTTCAACAGGTCCTCTATATCTAGCCATCTAATCTCCTATACTCTTCTTCTCTTAGGTGGTCTACAACCATTGTGTGGAAGTGGTGTAACATCTTTAAACCAAATTACTCTAACACCTTCCATTGCACCAATACTCTTAACAGCTGTATCTCTTCCACTTCCTGGACCTTGAACTTTAATTCCTACTTCTTTGATACCATGGTCTTTTGCTTTACTCATAGCATCTTCAACAGCTTGTTGTGCTGCAAATGGAGTTGATTTCTTACTACCTTTAAAACCAAGGCTTCCAGCAGAACTCCAAGCAATTGCATTACCCATCTCATCAGTTATATTTACAAGAGTATTGTTAAATGTAGCAGAAATATATACGACACCCCTTGCAATATTCTTTTTAATAACTTTCTTTTTAATCTTTCTCTTTGCCATACGCTATTCCTTAATTATTGTGCACTACCTACGGTTTTTTTCTTACCTTTTCTAGTTCTAGCATTTGTTTTAGTCTTTTGACCTCTAACTGGTAAACCTCTTCTGTGTCTTAAGCCTCTATAACTTCCTAAATCCATAAGAGATTTAATATCCATAGCTACTTTTCTTCTTAAATCACCTTCAACTAATGTGTTATCTTGAATATAATTTCTAATTGTAGCAGCTTCATCTTCACTTAATTCATGTACTCTTTTATTATACGAAATACCAACAGCATCTAAAATTTTTCTAGAAGTTGTTAAACCGATTCCATAAATGTATGTAAGTCCATACTCTATTCTTTTTTTCTTAGGTAAATCAACACCGGCAATTCTAGCCATTATCTATCCTTGTCTTTGCTTATGTTTGGGAGTCTTGCAAATTATTCTTACAATACCTTTTCTTTTAACAACTTTACAGCTGTCACACATCTTTTTAACTGATGCTCTAACTTTCATAAATCTCTCCTATGGGAATTAACTAAACTACAGGTTTAATGAAACTGAATTAAACCAACCCTCAAAAAAGCTTCCCTACTTTCGTAAAAATTCTTCATTCAGTTTAAGGCGCCGATTTTATCTAAATAATTGTAAAAATCAACTTAAACTTAAAGAAAAAAACATAATCCTTTACAGGTTAAAAAATACCTAAATTTACAAGGCTATTAATTTTATTTAGGTAATTAATTTCAAACTTTTTAATGACAATATTATTAAATTACTAAAATTTATTTTCTTATACTGTTTTTATAGTTTCTTTTCTACCAAAAAGACTCATATAATTTATTAATGTTATAATTTTCAGTATAGAATAAACTTATTTTTGATATTTTTATTTAAGGAAAATAATGAGTTTAAGGAAAATAATGAGAACAGAGTGGGTAAAAACAAGAATTAACGATAAAATTAGAACTCAAATGTATTATGCAAAACAAAATATTATAACTCCAGAGATGGAATATGTAGCTAAAGTAGAAAAACTTTCAGCTAAAATAATTAGAAAAGAGGTAGCACGAGGAAGAATGATAATTCCTGCAAATATTAATCATACCCACTTAAGACCAATGGCAATTGGAATTGCATCTAGTTGTAAAATTAATTCAAATATAGGTTCTAGTGCATTAGCAAGCGATATTGATGAAGAAGTTAGAAAATTAAAAACAAGTATAAAGTATGGTGCTGATACAGTTATGGATTTAAGTACAGGTGGTGACTTAGATGAAATTAGAAAAGAGATAATTAAAGAGAGTGATGTACCAATCGGAACAGTTCCAATGTATCAAATACTTCACGATGTAAATAATACAATTGAAGATTTAACAATTGAAAAAATGTTAGAAGTTTTAGAGAGACAAGCACAACAAGGCGTTAGTTACTTTACAATTCACGCAGGATTTAAACTAGAGATGATGCCATTAATTGCTACAAGAAAAATGGGAATAGTTAGTCGGGGTGGTTCATTAATGGCTGCTTGGATGATGCACTATCATAAAGAGAATCCATTTTATAGTGCTTATGATGAGATTTTAGATATTTGTGCAAAATATGATGTAGCTTTATCTTTAGGAGATTCTTTAAGACCTGGATGTTTAGCTGATGCTAGTGATGATGCACAACTAGGTGAGCTTAAAATTTTGGGTGAGCTTACAAAGAGAGCTTGGGAGAGAGATGTCCAAGTTATGATTGAGGGGCCAGGTCATGTTCCAATGAATCAAATTAAGAGAAATATTGAACTTGAAAAAGAGTATTGTTATGAAGCTCCATTTTATGTATTAGGACCACTTGTAACTGATATTGCTGCTGGATATGACCATATTTCAAGTGCGATTGGTGCTTCAATGGCTGGATGGTATGGAGTTGCAATGCTCTGTTATGTAACTCCAAAAGAACATTTAGGATTACCAAATGATGATGATGTAAGAGAGGGAATAATTGCTTATAAAATTGCAGCACACTCAGCTGATATAGCAAGAGGACGAGAGGGAGCAAGAAATAGAGATGATGCTATGAGCGATGCTAGATATAACTTTGATTGGAACAGACAATTTGAATTAGCACTTGATCCTGATAAAGCAAAAGAGTTTCACGATGAAACACTTCCACAAGATGTATTTAAAGAGGCAGAATTTTGTAGTATGTGTGGTCCAAAATTTTGTAGTTATAAAATTTCTCAAGATATTGCAAAAATGGCTAAAATAGAATAATTTATTAGTTTTTTTTATTCTTTATATAAATAAAAGTTATTGTTATGTTAAGGAAATAGTTATATTTTTTATGTTATTCTATGAGCTATTGTATCGTTAATTTATAAAAAAATTTAAGGAGAGTTAATTGGAAAAAAAAGAATTTGATAGAATGCTATCTCAAATGGATAAAGAGTTAAAAGAGAAAGGTCTTTCAAGAAGAGATGCTTTAAAATTAGCAGGTATTAGTGGCGCTGCATTTTTATTAAACCCAAGTGAATCAAAAGCTGTAACAACTGCTGAAGCTAGTGATGCTAAGGGTAAAATAGTAATCGTTGGAGCTGGGGCTGCTGGTATTACAGTTGCTGCTCAACTTACAAATAAATTGACAAATCCTGATATTACTATTATCGCACCAAATGATATTCATCTTTACCAACCAGGTCAAACAATGATTGGTGCTGGTGTTTGGGAAGCTGACGATATTAAAGAAAATACAAAAGATTATATCCCAAGTGGTACAAAATGGATAAAAGCTAAAGTAAGTGAATATAATCCAGATACTAATGAAGTTGTTACTGATAGTGGTGAAAAAGTAAAATATGACTATTTAGTAGTTGCTACTGGTTTAGAGTATAATTATGAAGCAATCGAGGGTTTAACTACTGATATGATTGGTAGTAATGGTATTGCTAGTATCTATTTAAACGATTTAAATAAAGGAACTGTAAGTGGAGCTAAAAAAACTTGGGGACTTTTACAAGAGTTTGCAGAAAAAGCAAAAAAAGAGAAAGTTGTAGGTCTATTTAGTCATCCAAATACACCAATTAAATGTGGTGGAGCTCCTAAGAAAATTATGTATTTAACTGAACATTATTTAAGAAAACAAGGCGGAGATGCTAGAAGTAACGCTGATTTAACATTTTTACCAAATGGTGGTAAAATGTTTGGAGTTCCTGAGTATCACGAAGCTATTGTTAAACAATTTGAAGCTAGAAGTATGAAGTGGAAATATAAGCATAATTTAGTAAAAGTTGATGGAGCTAAACAAGAAGCTACTTTTGCAAACTCATATAAAACAAAAGGTGAGTGGGATGCAGATTTAGAAGAGTATACAGAAGTTACAAAAACTGATTATATCACTATGCCTTATGATTTTCTTCATGTAACACCTCCTATGAAAGCACCTGATAGTATTGGAAATTCACCTGTTGGAAGTAAAAAAGGCTGGGTTCCTGTAGCAAAAGAGACACTTCAACATGTAAAATTTTCAAACATATTTGCATTGGGTGATGTTGCAGCTGTTCCAATGGGAAAAACTGGTGGTTCTGTTAGAAAACAAGCACCTGTTGTAACTCAAAATATAATTGATGCAATGGAAGGCAAAGAGTTAAGTGCTAAATATGGTGGTTATACTGTATGTCCATTGATCACTGGATATGGTACTGTAATGCTTGCTGAATTTGATTGGAGCAAACAACCAACACCTTCATTTCCACTTGACCCAACAGTTGAAAGATGGATTTGGTGGGTACTTAAAGCTTATATGCTTAAGCCTATGTATTTCTACGGAATGCTTAGAGGTAGAGGATAGTCTTGACTTACCTCTTTTTTTCTTACTACTTTTAAATCATAAACTAATTAAATGAAATATATTTTTGTAACACTCTTCCCAAATTTAATAAAACCCTATTTTGAAGATTCTATTTTAAAAAGAGCAATTGATAAAAATTTAATTAATATAGAATTTTATAATCCGAGAGATTATAGTTTAAATAAACATAAAAAAGTTGATAATTATTTATGCGGAGGAGGAGCTGGACTTCTTATGACTCCACAGCCTTTAAATGATTGTTTAGAGGATATTAGAAAAAAGTATGAAAATAGCCACTTTATATTTCCACTTCCTGCTGGAAAATCATTTAAGCAAAGTGATTCAAAAAGATTATCTAAAAAAAAGAGTATTATATTTGTTTGTGGGAGATATGAGGGAATTGATGAGAGAATTATAGAAGAATTTGCGGATGAGCTTTTCTCAATTGGAGATTATATTTTAACTGGAGGAGAACTTTCATCTTTAATTATAGCTGATTCAATTAGTAGGAATATTGATGGAGTTTTAGGTAATAGTCAATCAATTATTAATGAAAGTTTTGAAAATATTTTACTTGAAGCCCCATCTTTTACAAAACCAAATATTTTTAAAAACAGTGAAGTTATTTCAGAGTTTTTAAAGGGAAACCACAGTAAAATAAGCTCCTTAAAAAATAGACTATCTATTATGAAAACAAAATATTATAGAATTGATTTATTTAATAAATTCAAAATGAGGGAAAATTATGAGAAATAGATATATCGAAGCATTTGAAAATGCACAAATGGCAGAAAAAGAGATACCTGCATTTAGAGCAGGTGATAATTTAAAACTTGCAGTTGAGATTAAAGAGGGTGATAAGAAAAGAATTCAAAATTTTGAAGGGCTTTGTATCGCTATTAGAGGTGAAGGTATAGGAAAGACTTTCATAGTTAGAAAAATTGGAGCAAATAGTGTTGGAGTTGAGAGAATCTTTCCACTATATAGCGACTCTTTAAAAAAGATTACAGTTCTAAGAAGAGGAAAAGTTAGAAGAAGTAAACTATTCTATATTAGAGGTAGAAGAGGAAAAGCCGCTAGAATTACTGAACTTAAAAAGTAATTCTCTCCTCTTATGGAAGAGTTGGAATTAACTCAAAATGAAATTACTGAAACTGTGCATAACTTTATGCAAGAGTATTTTAAAAAGACAGATGAAGTTTTAACTTTTCACACTGAATTTTTAACTAAATATGATTTCATTGAACCAGAAATAGATTACTCTCGCTTAAGAATATTTTTAGATACTGCCGCACATGATATAAAATCACTTGACCCTACAATTTTTACTGGACTTTTAGTTAAACTTCATAAAGATTTTTCATCTCTACATGACTATTTAAGAAAATTTGAAAAAGATATGAAAGTTAGTAAAGTTGTATATATTAGAGACTTTTTAGAAAATATAAAATTATATAGAGATATGTTTGCTAGTATTGGAATACTCTCAACTCAAAAATCTTCATACAAAGCTGCTATGAATTCAGCAGAAGCACAACTTAGACAGATGGGTGAAGCAAAGACTCCTGAAGATGTACAGAGACAGAAAAATGCTAAAAGACGCTATGCTGATTCTATGCATAAATACGCTGAAGCTGACCAAGAACTACTAGTAGTTAGAAAAAAAATAAAACAGTTAGAATATATTTTTTTAGATGAGTTTAATTTGCAATTTAATCAATATAAAGTTTATTATATAAATTTACTTAAAAGAGTTGTAAATATTAAAGCTTTCTATTTTGATAAATTACTTTGGTACAGTGCAAAAGAGAGTGATATTATTAGAAAATTTTTTAGGGATTCCAAAATAGAGGGTGATTATGAAACACAAACTTTTATAAAATATTATGTTAGAAATTTAAATATAGACCAGACTAGAGAACACGATTGGCACAGTTATTTAAATGAATGCCTAAGAATGTTTGAATAGGAGTGAAAATGCTTTTTACAACTTATACAGATAGTGAAATTAGTTTACTTTTAGAAGTTGGTCAAATAAAGAAGTTTTCTCAATATGATGATGACCAATTTGTACAATTAAGTAAAAAAATACCTATATTTAGAGGTCTTTCAGAAAATGATATTGCATCGCTAATGTTAAACCCAAAATTTTTAAAATTTTCAGATAAAGATTTAATTATAAAAGAAGGACAATTAATTCACGAGATAACTTATATTTTATCAGGAAGTGTTAATATTGTAATGAACGATAAAATTATTCTAAATGTGTCACAAGGAAATTTAATAGGTTTAATTTCATTTGTAAATGGAACAAAAATGCCTATTAGCATTATTTCAAAAGGTGATAGTGTAATGTTTTCCTTTAGGGCAAATATGCAAATTTCAAGTGAAGCTAAATCTTATACAGCATATTTATTTTATAAAAATATATCAAAATATTTAGGTAATAAAATAAAAAATATGAGTGCAAAAATGGCTTATGTCTAGCTCATTATTTTTATTTTTAAAACTTCTCTAATATTTTATAAGCTGTATCTCTTTTTGCTGGATTCTCTTTAATATCTTTAATCAATTTTATCATTTCGTCTTGATTCATTTGATTACTAGCCCCCGCAGCTGAAACAACATTTTCCTCCATCATAGTACTACCTAAATCATTTGCCCCAAAAAGTAGTGCTAGTTGACCAATATAGCTACCTTGTGTTACCCAAGAGGATTGAATATTTTTAAAATTATCTAAGAAGAGTCTACTGACAGCTAAAAGTCTTAAATAGCGATTTGATGAAGTTTTATAAATTTCTGGATACTCTTTTTTAAGTGGAGTGTTATATGGTTGAAATGACCACATAATAAATGCCCTAAAGCCTCCTGTCTCATCTTGAAGTTCTCTTATTCTATGAAAATGCTCAATTATATCTTCATCACTCTCAAGTGTGCCAAACATCATAGTTGCAGTTGATTTCATTCCAATTTTATGAGCTTCACGATGAATACTTAACCAATCATCAGTTTTAAGTTTATGTGGTGCGATAATATCTCTTACTCTATCAACTAATATCTCTCCTCCAGCCCCTGGAATTGAAGATAAACCTTTATCTTGAAGTCTCTTTAAAACTTCATTGTAACTCATATTAGATAGCTTTGCAATATAGTCAATTTCAACAGCACTAAATCCGTGAATTGTAATAGTTGGATAGTTTTTATTAATCCACTCTACTAAATCTTCATAATAATTAATTTTTAATTTTGGATGGACACCACCTTGAAATAAAATCTGAGTTCCACCAATTGCAATCAACTCCTCTATCTTTTTGCCAATTTCTTCATAAGAAAGTATATAACTATCAGAGTCTTTTACTTTTCGTTTAAATGCACAGAATTTACAATCAACAAAACATATATTTGTATAATTTATATTTCTATCAACTACAAAAGTAGTTATTTTTTTAGGGTGTAACTCTCTTTTTCTATCCAGTGCCATTTTACCAAGCTCTTTAAGTGAAATTTCTTTTATTAATTTAACTGCATCATCAATACTTAATCTACTCAAATTTTGTCCTTAAAAATTTCATTTTGTACAATATATTATATTTCTATAAATTAGTACTTTTCATAAATTTCTAATTTATCTATATATTTAAAATCATAGCAGTAGAAGCGATAAGAGAATTCGGTATATCTAAATTATGACTTTTTAAATATTCTTATCACATAGAATCATTCTTCTTCCAAGCTTTTTCTCTTAAATATGTTAAATTTACATATATAATTATAAACTACTCACACTCTCCAACTCTTATTACTGTATTTTTATTATTTTCTTTTTTACCAACAAAAGTTAAAGTTCCACTTACAAAATTAAAAGTGCTTTTATTTATCTCTAAACCTCTACATTCAAAACTATCTCCGTGCATATACTTTAAAACTATTTCTCTATCTTTATTCCCTTTTTTATTTTGAAAAAACTCATAAGCCCCTACTATAATCACCACAGATATAAATAGATATACCACTTTTAACTTATCTTGTTTAGATAAGTTTGTCATTAAATTTAAAACTAAAACAATAACAGCTAATATCCCAATGAAACCTATAATTAATTTTATCATTTATTTATCCCCTTAATTGATATGTAATATCTCCTGCACCAAATCCAATAACAATGCCATTATTCAAATCTTTTACTCTTTTACCATTTTGGTAAAGTACAACTTTTTTATCTATTACTCTTAGAGAATCAGCAAAAGTTAAATTATATTTTTTAAATAATTTTTTAAATTTTATCTCTTGATACTCTTCTCCAGCTTCCCAAACTGGAAGTATAATAAGCTCAAAACAGCCATCAAAACATTTTATAAAATTATCCAAATTATCTATTGTTCTGCTATACTTATGTGGTTGCCAAATTATAGTAATTTTATCAATTTTTTTTAAATTAGCATAAGTTTTAACTGAATTTATAGTTGCTTTAATTTCAGTTGGGTGATGTCCATAGTCATCTATTAAAATAAAATTATTCTCTTTAATTAAAATATCAAATCTCTTTTTGATTCCTCTATAATTTTTAATATTTGCTCTAATTTTTTCTAAAGGCATAATCTCTAAAGCTGAAAGTATTGCCAAAGAGGCATTTAAAGCGATATGTCCTCCAAATCCCCAAACTAAAAAAATACCTAAATCCTTGAGTGAAAATTTCGTATAAGGTTCATCATCAATTAGCCGATATGATATATCTTTTATATCAAGAGTTGGATTTAATTTTATAGCATCGATATCTACTCTATTTAAAAATTCATCTTCAATACTTATAACTTTAAGTTTAGCTATATCCAAAAATTTTTTATAAGAGTTATAAAACTCATCATAATTATAGTTATAATATTCCATATGTTCAGGCTCTGCATTTGTTACAATTGAGCAATATGGATTTGAATTTAAAAAACTTCCATCGCTCTCATCTGCTTCAAAAACTATAATATTGTTTTTAAAATATCTCATATTTGATTTAAACTCTTTTGATTCTGCTCCAATTATAGCTGAACTCTCTTTTAAAATAGATGCTAAAATTGCAGTTGTTGTGCTTTTGCCGTGAGCTCCACATATTGAATAGACTTTTTTATCTTTTAAGATAAATTTCAGTGCTTCACTTCGTGAGAGTGTTTTAATGCCTTTTTCTCTAGCTTCAATTAATTCACTATTATTCTCTTTTATTACAGCGGAGTAGATAACTAAATCTAATTCACTTTTAATATTTTCTTTTTTATTTGAGCTAAATACATCTATCCCCTCTTCAATTAACGCTTTTGTAATTGAAGTAGATGCAATATCAGAGCCACTAACTCTAAATCCCTCACATTTTAAAAACCTAGCAAGTGCAGATAATCCTATCCCACCAATTCCAATAAAGTGGATATTCAACATTTAACCCTTAATTATTTAAAAATTTTTTAATCCTATTTAATGCTTCTATTATTTTATATTCGTTTTCTACAAGTGCAATTCTAACATAATTTTTTCCTATTTCTTCCCTACCTAAAAAACTTCCTGTAAGTACTTTTAAATTGAACTCTTTATATAAATTTTTTGTAAACTCTAAGTCATCCTCAACTTCAAGCCAAATATAAAATGTAGCCTCTGGAGTCTCAACTCCTAAAACCTCTTTTGCTATTTCAAAATTCTTTTTATATATATCTCTTGCATCTTGTACGTGAGTCTCTTCTGCCCAAGCAACAGCAGAGGCATATTGTAGAGGCAATGGACTGGCACACCCTAAATATGTTCTATAAGTCATATAATCTTTTAAAATTTCTGCATCACCTGCGATAAAACCACTTCTAAGTGATGGTGCTGAACTTCGCTTTGAAATAGAGTTTAAAACTAATATATTTTTAAAATTACTATTTCCAACTTTAATACTTGCCTCAAGTAGTGAAGGTGGTTTTTTATAAAAATATATTTCACTATAACACTCATCATTTAATAAAACGAAATTATATTTAAGTGCTAACTCAACCCATTTGCATAACTCATCTATATTTAGAGTTGATGAAGTTGGATTATTTGGAAAATTCAAAATTACTAAATCACAGTTTTTAAGTTCAGGATTATTAATATCAGGTTTGAAACTATTCTCTTTTGTTAAATTTAGATATATAACTTTTGCACGACTTGCAATCGCACTACCTTCATAGATTTGATAAAATGGATTTGTAAATGCCATTTGAGGCTCTTTTTTATCAAAAAGTAAAAATTGAGGAAAATTAAATAGAGTCTCTCTAGTTCCAAATGTTGGAATTATTTGATTATCATTTAAATTTAAATTAAATCTAGTTTTATTAAATTTTAAAATTGCTTCTCTTAAAATTGGCTCACCACTACTTTTAGGATATTTATTTAATAAATTTGTTTTATCTTTTAATTCATCTTGTATAAATTTTGGAGTCTCAAATTTAGGCTCACCAATAGTTAGCGTTAATGGTTCATAATTTGGATTTGGTTCAATATCTTTTAATAGATTATTTAATTTTTCAAATGGATAAGTTTGAAAATTCATTAGATTCCTTTTGGATTTTAGATAAGCAAATAGTAGTTTAAAAATGGTAAAATACATATAAAATCATATATATTTAATGTTGATAAATACAGTTTAATAGTTTTGTAATAGAATTTTAATCTAAGGTAATTTTAAAAAGTTTTTTAATATATTCCCTATTATAGGTCTTCTTGACATATTAACAGTGTATTATTAGATGTTTTGAAAGCCCAAACTATGGATACTCTTGAAAAGTAATCGTAACATCAAAAGCTCACTCAAAATCTATGGAGTGGCTTGATAATCGTTTAGCTATGTTTTTTGTAAATCTTAATAATCGAGGTTGATATACTATTTAGTCAGTGTCTATATTTTACATATACTCTTCTATCTCTGCTACGCCCTTTTTATAATTTATAGGACCATTTCCGTAACCAATTTGAGGACCATTTTTAATTGCGTGATAAATAAATTTTTTAGCTATAAAAACAGATTCATCAATATTTTTACCCTTTCCTAAAAGAGCAGTAATAGCAGCAGAAAAAGCACAACCAGTTCCATAAGTATTAGTAGTTTGTAATCTTTCTGTTTTAAAATCCACTACTTGCTCCCCTTTGATTAAAGCGTCAATTGCTTCTCCTGTTTTGGGATTTGTTAAATTTTTTATTAAAATACTTACATTATTTTCTTTTGAAAATTTAGTAGCTGAACTTATATTTTTAAATAAATCTTTAAACTCATCACTATTTGGAGTTATGACAGTTGCAAATTTAAATAGTTCTATTAATTCTTTAATTGCATCAGTATTTAATAGTTTTGAAGAAGTTTTTAAATTTATAATAGGATCTATTATAATTGGTATATCTCTATTTAACTCTTTTAAAAACTCTTTTATTTCAATAATAATTTTTTTAGAAAAAAACATACCTATTTTAATAGCTTTAACATCAAAATCATTCATAACAGCATCAATTTGAGATTTAATAATATGACTCTCTAATGCTAACATTTGAATAATTCCAACTGTATTTTGAGCAGTAACCCCAGTTACAACAGAAGTTCCAAATACCCCAAATGCTTCAAAAGTTTTTAAATCACCTTGAACACCATTTCCTGCACTACAATCACTCTCTGAAATAGTTAAAATTACATCCATTTTTTAGCCTTTTTTTATTTTATTAATTTAATATCTTAAACTTTTTTGTTTTGATTTTACATACTCATCTACACTCATCTCATCAATATTTACAGGAAAAATAGTATCAACTCCCGTCTCTTCATTAATTGCGTGAATATGATAACTTCTATCTTCACTAAATTCAGGTGACTTTTCAATTCTGTCTATATCATAAAAAAATGTATCGTGATATATTTTAGTTCCTATATACTCATCAAATTCACTACCACCATCATTATTACTTTTAGATTTTTTAGAATTTTCACTTGAATCTCTAGGTAGAAAAGCTAAATATATTCCTACTGTAAATAGAAATAGTATTATTGCATCTTTTGGATAATTTGGAGTATTACTCAAAATAACAAAAAGAAAAAATGCTATTAAAAAAAATATTATTGTTACAAATGTTTTCATTTTAACTATATAACCTCATTAAAAAAATCAGATAAGTAACTCTTTAAATTCATCTTTTTTAGAGTAAAATTTTTTAAAAATAGAGTAAAACTCATTTTGAATTTTATTTTGTTTTAACTTTAAATCTACAAAAATTTTACCTAAAACCATAATAGTATTTAAATTATTTTCATCTTTATAAAATAACTCTTTTACATACTCTTGTAATTTACTCTGCTGTACTTTCAAATCTTGAAAATTTCCTAACATATTTTGAACTATCTTAGAAGATTTTAACATTTCATTAATTAACTCTTTTTGAGTTTTGTCACTACTATTTAATAAAATTAATGAAAAAAACTCCAAAAGATACCTAAATTTTTTAAATTCTATTCGTAACTTATGCATATCCTCTGTTTTAGTGTAATCAGTTATTTTTTTACCTTTTTTAATAACTATATTATAAATTTCAAGTAACTTCTCTTTAGCTAGTGTTAAAATATCCATATTGACAATTACAGTAGTATTTAAAAACTCTTCCCAATTTTTTAATATAGATTTATATTTATTAGAATTTAAATGGTTAATTAATATATCTTGTTCTGTTTTTCGTCTATCTTTTAATATCTCTATTAAAGGTTCAATATCTTTTTGAAAAATCTTTGCTAATTTATTTTGATACTCTTTAACATCAAATAAATATACATCTAAATCTCTAGCTTCATTTGTTATTTTTGCAATATACCCTAAATCTCTTTTAAATTTTATAATTTTATCTTCACTCAAAGCCCCGCTAGAATAATTAAGCATTGCTCTGCTCTTTCTAATTGCAACTCTAAAATCGTGTAAAAACTCAATATCTATACTCTCTTTTACTCCATTCTCATTTGCCTTAATAGTAAGTAGTAATCTTTTTAAAATTTTTTTAAATGCTATATTTGCGTCTTCATCTATATTTAATTTTGGTTTATCTTTTTGTGTATAATTTAAATTTGGATCAATTTTAGAAATTGCTAGTTCTATGATATCTTCATTTATTCTATTTTTAGTTAATATTTTTAAAATTTCTCTGATATTTTTTGAGTATTTTGCCACTACTTCATTTGCAATAATAAAACTATTTTTATCTTTAATTACTTCATATCTATTTAATATAAAAGTTCCATTTGTATTTTTATATTTTGAAGTTTCAATTCTTAAATTAAAAGAGTTTAATAAGACTCTAGGAGTTAAAATATATGATATTTTATCTTGAAATTGATTTAACTCAACTAACTTCTCTTCGCTAGAGTTTAAAATTCTTTTATAAAATTTATTATCTTTTTTATATAAAGTTAAAAAATTATTAAAGAGTCTATAATCAAATGTATCATAGCAATTTAAATACTTCTCATCTATTTTAGAAACTTTTAAATTAAACTCACTTATAACTTTACTTAATACACTCTCATCTACAATAATTTTAACTCTATCATTCATAAAATAACCTTTTATTGAATATTAATTATCTAAATCTTACGTGTGAGTATATACTAACTATTTCAGGGTCAGAGAGTAGACAAGTGTTCTCCTCATCTTTACCATCATAATCAATATGACCTAAAATATCTCTAATAATATTTATTCTAACTCTCTTTTTATCATCAGCTTTTGCAACGATCCAAGGAGTATATGGAGTATGAGTTCTCGATAACATTTTCTCAAACGCTTCTGTATACTCATCCCACTTATCCATTGCTAATTTATCAACTGGTGATAGTTTCCATTTCTTAAGAGGGTCTACTTCACGAGATTTTAATCTTCTTTCTTGCTCGTCCTCTGTAATTTCTAAGAAAAATTTAAAAATCATAAATCCAGAACTTAACCACATTTGCTCTAAATTTGGAACTTGATACAAAAAATCTCCATACTCATCTTTTGTACAAAAGTTCATAACTCTCTCAACTCCTGCTCGATTGTACCAACTTCTATCAAAAAAAACTATCTCACCTGGATTTGGCAATTGAGAAACATATCTTTGAAAATACCATTGACCTTTTTCAATATCACTAGGTTTTCCTAAAGCTACAATCCTAGCCCCTCTTGGATTTAAATGTTCAGTAATTCTTTTAATTACTCCACCTTTTCCAGCAGTATCTCTACCCTCAAAAATTATCATTATTTTCTTATCGTTTGCTTTTACCCAATTTTGTAGCTTTACAAGTTCAATTTGTAGCTCTGAGAGTATCTCCAGATATGGCTCTTCTCTCATTTTACCATTTTTTTTAAAGTATTTTTCAGGGTTAGCCTCTTCTGCTCTTTCAAGTATTTTTCTCTTTCCAATCCCTTTTTTAGATTTAAATTCTAAATCTTTTTTCTTCTCTTTTTGTCCATTATTTATTTCACCATCTTCATTTTTTAAATTATCTTTTTTCTTCCCCATAAAGAATCCTTATCTTAAGTTTATTTTATTATAACAAAATAAATTAAACTTTTATTTACAATATAGTGTAAACTCTTTTCTCTTTAAAACTCTCTATATTTACAACTATATATTCAAATCCATACTCTTTTAAAATAAACTCAAGCCCCTCATTCCCCCACTCAACTAAATGAAAACCCTCTTTTTCAAACTCTTCAAAAAGTCCTAAAGCTAAAAAATTATTTAACTCTTTATTATATATGTCATAATGAAAAACTCTATCATCATAAATTTGTTGAATTGAAAAAGTAGGAGATGTAACATTCTCTTTAATTCCTAATGATTTAACAAAAGCTTTAACTAGTGTTGTTTTTCCACTTGCTAAATTACCTTTTAATAAAATTATCTGTTTATCTATATTTTTTATAGTCTCTACAACTTTGTTTAGTTCATCTATATTTGCCGTTATTTTTATCATTTTTAATTACCTTATTTTAAAAAAATTAAAATTATTATATAATAATTTCAAAAGATATTTAAAAGGTAAATTATGAAATTTATAAGTTTGATTTTGATTTTTTTCTCATTAGCTATCGCAAAAGATTTTAATGTTTGGGTAGAAAATTTTAAGAAAGAGGCACTAACACAAAATATTTCACAAAAAACAATTAATAAAGCATTTAAAGATGTAAAGCTTTTAAAAGTTGTATTAAAAGCTGATAAGAATCAACCTGAAAAAAAAGTCTCTCTTGATAATTATTTAAAAAAAATTGTCTCTAAAAAGAGAGTATCAAATGGAGTTAAAAAGTATAAAAAAAATAGTAAAATATTAAATGAAATTTCAAAAAAATACTCAATAGATTCTAGTGTAATAGTAGCTCTTTGGGGTGTTGAAACACTCTATGGAAAAGTTACAGGAAATTTTAAAATAATAGATGCTTTAACTTCACTAGCTTATGAGGGAAGACGTGAAAAACTATTTAAAAAACAGTTGATTTATGCACTTAAAATTATAGATAAGGGTTATATTGAACATAAAAATATGAAAGGCTCTTGGGCAGGGGCTATGGGACAGTGTCAATTTATGCCTTCGAGTTTTTTAACTTATGCGATTGATTATAATAAAGATGGCAAAAGAGATATTTGGAATGATAAAAAAGATATATTTGCCTCGATGGCAAACTATTTAAAAATAAAGGGCTGGAAATTTAATGAACCAATTTTTAGTAGTGTTAAACTTCCCAAAAAATTTAATAAAAAATTAGTAAATAATAAAAAATTAGTAAATTTAAAAGAGAAAAAAAGTTTAAAAGAGTGGGAAAAGTTAGGTATTAAAGTTGATAAAAATATTGATAAAAATTTAAAAGCATCTCTTTTTGTTCCAAAAAATTCAAAAAATAGTTATTTAGTTTATAAAAACTTTTTTAATTTAAAAAAGTGGAATAACTCAAATCACTTTGCATTAAGTGTAGGTTTATTAGCTCAAAAAATATCTAAAAAAATTATGTAAATTTATAAATCATTTCATATATTTGACGCTTAGAAAGCCTAATCATAAGCTTTATGTAGTTACAAAGCTGTTAGATTAAATCTTTTATTTCACAACTCATTTCAATTGTATCCATAAAAGATTTTTCAACCATTCCACTTTCTAAATTTACAAGTTTTAAAAATATTAGTAGTTGATGTGATGTTGCAGAATAACTTCCAATTAAGCCGTATTTTGATTTTAAATTAGAATTTAGTAACTCTTTAAGTTCTCTTGTTAAAACTTTTACACCACTATTTCCAATTTTAAAATACTTTGCCAATTCAACTTCTATTACTCTAAATTTATTTAAATTAACTAATGAATCTTTATAAGCGTTTGAGAGTACAAAACTAAGTGATGTTCCACCTTTTAAAGTATCTGTATCTACAAAATCAGTTATTAAAATATACTCTGGAATCTCTATTATATTTGAAAATATATCATCAATCCCTTTTTTTGCAACAACTTTAAAATTTGTTTTATCAGTTGAATACTCTCCACCAAAAGGGTCATTTTGACAACTTTGATGAGAGAGAGAACAACCTGTTAAAAATAGAGATAGTATAAGTATTAATAATTTTTTCATTACTTATCTTTCACTATCTTTATAGTTCTAAGTTTTGTATGAGATTGTGGATTTAAACAACTATTTAGAGTACAATTTTTACCTAACTCATTATCTTTATAATTTAAAATTCTAACAGTTGAAGCAGATAATACAACACCACTTAAATTATCAATTAATCTTGCATTTACCATAATACCATTTTTATAACTTGAATAAGTTCCAACTAAAACATATTTATTTTTAACTTTTTCATTTAATTTTGAGGCGTCTCTAGTTAAGAAAAATTCACCGTGTTTATTAAGTGATACAAAATTTTGTCCTCTAAAATCAGCAACTTTAAAACCTTTTTTAGTGATATAATTGATTAAATTTTCTGCAAAAACTCTACCAAAATTTGAAGTCTCTTTTAATTTATGTAAATTTACAAAAGATGTTAAAATAATATTATTCTTTTTAACTTCTGGGTCAATTAACAACTCATTTGAGACAAATTTAACTGCCGTTAATATATCTTCTGTATGCATTACACTATTTTTTACCCAAGAGTTACACTCTGAACTAGATTTCATAGAACACTTAGAACAACCGATAAAAACTAATATAAAAACTAATGATAAAAGTATCTGTTTCATTAATATCCTCTCTTTTTTTTAATTATAATTATAATTTATTACTTCGTCTTTTCTGCTTAAAAGTTAAATATAATATTATAACTACTGATATATCAATTATCACATCCGCAAAGTTAAATATTGCAAATTCAAAACCACAATGCCAATATACATAATCAATTACTCCCTCGTGAGTAAATCTATCATATACATTACTACTCCCTGCACCAAAAAGCATACCTAGTGGAAATGAGTATTTAGATATAACTTCCTTGTCATAAAATACATATCCAATAGCTCCAAGAATTAAAGCAATTTGAATATATTTTAAGTACTCATCTAAAAATGCAAACATTGAAAATGCAACACCTTTATTAAATGCAAGTATCAAAGAAATACACTCACCATACCATCTAAAACTATCTAAAAATAGAATTTTAATATTTTGGTCAATTATAAAAATTCCTATAAATGCACCAATGAAAACTATTAAATTTTTTTGCATATTTTTTACCCTATTATAAACTAAATTTTTTCTAATTATATCAAATAATTAAAGAACTAAAGGAGGGTATTGCAAAATATATTTATAAATAAAACTCCAAATGAGATTTATTTTAAAGCTATTAATTATTTAAATCAGAATAATGATAAATTATTACAAAAAATATCGTAAGTTGGTGGAATAAGAAAATTAGATTAACTGGTCTTGACAAAGGAGGACATTATAATAAGCAAATAGTAGTTTAAAAATGGTAAAATATATATAAAATTAATAGAATAAAAGTATATAGGAGTATTAAAATGCCTTTAAAAGATGACAATAGTGAATATAAATTAAATAAACAAGCTTATACCGATAAGTTAGAGTATTTTAGTATGAGACTTGATGATGTAGACAGAAATGTAGATGATTTACTTTTTGATATAAAACAAGATGGAAGCGAAGTTAGCGAAGAGGAGTTAGAACAAATTCCAAATGAGAAGATTGAAGGAATACAGTTAAAAAATAGAGAGTTAAAAGAGTTATTAAAAGATACTAAAAAAGTTATGAAAGTTATTAAAAAACTAGAGGGTAAAAGAAGGGCTTATAATGCTAGATAAAACTATAATTTCTAAATAATTTTAAAGAAGCAGGTTAAATGAATTTAACAGAAAAAATTGAAGATTTAATTACAAAAGAGGCAGAAGGTTTTGAGGTTTCAAAAGCATTTAGAGAATCTATCAAAGAGTATTTTAACTCACTTGCAGTTATTTTTGAAAAGACACAAGGTAAAGATTTTTTAGTAAAACATACAAGAGCTATTGATGGGTTTATAAAACTTATTTATAGATATGCTTTGAGAGTAAATTTTGATAATTATATTCCAATGACAAACTCTATTCCTATAAGCATAATAGCATTAGGAAGTTATGCTAGAGAGCAGTTATCAATTTACTCTGATATTGATTTAATGATAGTTTATAAAGATATAAAAGGTTTTAATACAAAAGAGATAATAGAAAAAATTTTATATACTATTTGGGATGCAAATTTAAAATTAGGACATAGAGTTCACGAAATAAGTGAGCTTGAAGATGTAGCAAAAACAGATATTACAATTAAAACAGCTTTAATTGAATCCAGATTTCTTTGTGGTTCAAAGTTTTTATGGTTTGAAGTTCAAAATTCATTAAATAAAATTAGACATACTGACCAAAAAAAGTTCATTAATGATAAATTAAATGAGTATAGAACAAGAAGAAAAAAATATCCAATCTCTATGGAGAGTTTTGTTAAAGAGGGTAATGGTGGTTTAAGAGATGCAAACACTCTCTTTTGGATAGCAAATTCGATTTATGGAGTCTGCTCACTTAAACAGTTAGTTGGTAGACTATTTAGTGAAAGTGAATATAGAGAGTATAGAGTTGCGATTGAATTTCAATATAAAGTTAGAAATGCCCTACATTTAATTAATAATAAAAAACAAGATAGATTAATTTTAGAGTATATTCCTGAAATTGCAAAAAAGTTAGGTTTTAAAAACTCTCCAACAATTTCAGCAGAGAGAATGCTAGTCTCTAAAACACTTCAATCTATTTGGATAATTTCAACATTAAGTGATATATTTTTAAATAAAATAACAAAAAAAATATTTTTTGATTCTAAAAATATTTCAATATTAAAAAAATCAAGAGTTCAAAAGAATATATACATAAAAAATAACACTATATATAGTTCATTTTACTGTAAAATTGATGATATAAATGAAATTTTAAAACTATTACTTACTCTACCTGAAAATTTAAAATTTGATAGTAGTTTTATAAAACTATTAAGAGGTGTAAAGTCTAATAAGCAAGATGTCTCAAAAGAGTTATTAAAAAAATTATTTTATAGAGATTCTTATACTACTTTTAAAGCACTATTTAAAGCAAATTTACTTCAAGTTGTAATTCCTCAACTTAAAAAAGTTATCTATTTAGCACAATTTGATGGTTATCATAAATATCCTGTTGATATTCACTCTCTTAAAACTCTCTATCATATAGAAAATATAAGTGATGAATTTATAAAAACTCTATTTAATGATTTATCAGAAGATAAAAGGGCTATGCTAAAAGTTGTAGCCCTACTCCACGATGCTGGAAAAGGTAAAAAAAATGACCATTCACTTGTAGGTGAAAAACTATTTAAAGTTTTTGCTACAAAGTTAAATATTTTACCTGAATTAATAGATATGGGTGCTACTTTAATTAAATATCACACTATGATGAGTTCTGTTGCACAAAATGAGGATATATATAATGAGAGAGTTATTTTCTCTTTTATATCTCACTTAAAGTCTAAAAAGCTTTTAGATATGTTGTATATTTTAACTTATGCTGATATTAATGGAGTTGGAGAGGGGAGTTATACAAATTTTAATGCAAAACTTTTAAAAGAGTTATATAGACACTCTATTGATGCACTAGATAAAGAGGAGTTGATAAAAGTTAGTGCAAGACGAGTTAAAAAAGAGGAAGCCCTAAAGCGTTCAGTTAATTTTAATACACTTTCTAGAATCTTAAAGAAAAGAATATTAAATATTGAATCAAACTTACTATTCTTAAAATGTAAAGTAGATGAGATAATAGATATATCTAAGAGAGCTAATAATATTAAGGATTTTGATACAAAAATTACTAATGAACAATTTTTAAATATAAAAATAATTAAAGGAAATGATTTAAACTTAGGTTATCTTTTGGGTAAATTATCATTTTTAGATATTGCAAATATGGATATTTTTAAACTTTTTGATAATAAAAAATATTTCAAAATAGAGTTTAATGAAAATATAGATAAGAGTGATATGGGTTATATTGAAGAGATTATTAATAACTCATTTGATATGAAAAAAGAGATTAAATTAAAAAAACCGGTAATTTTAGCTAAAGAGGTTGAGGTAGATTTAGACCACTCAAAAGCTATATCTAAAATTCAAATAAAAACTAAAAATCAGAGTGGATTAGTAGCTTATATTGCAAGAGTCTTTGATGATTTTGATATAGATATTAGAAGTGCAAAAATAAGTACACTTAAAAATAATCGAGTAAGTGATATATTTTTAGTTGAAAAAAGTGAAAATTTAATTAAAAATATTGATGAAGTTTTAGAGTTAGTTAGTACATAAAAAATTTAGAATTAACATATTGATCCATTCAAAAAATCAAAGGTTTAAAAAACATAAAAATAAGTTAAATTACAAAAATAGCATTATTATTTTTATAAAAGAATTTAGTGTTATAATAACTTAAATATGATAATTAAGTTTATTTTTTTGGTATTTTTAATTTTGTGATATTTTTGTGATATTTTTTATTAAAAAAATCATAAAACCTTAAAGGATTTAAAATGGATTTTTTGTTAAATAATATTAAAAATGATTTTGATATTGATTATATTACCGAATACTGGATTACTAGAGATAGAGTTAAAACAAAATTATTAAATTATAATTTAGAACCTCAAATGTTTAAAAATCATTTTGCAAAGAGAGTAGTAGAATATTTTTCAGATATTATAAATGGAAAATGTAATATTGGTCAATGTCCTGCTATAACTATTATGTTAATATTTTTTAAAGATAAAAATATTCCTATTAAAGATATATACTCTATTTGTAACGGCTTTATTGAAAGTGTAGTAGCTTATTTTTTAAAAAAAGATAATTTAAATGAGAGTGTATTAAACGAAATTTTCACTGTAATTAGTAGTAATTTTGAGGGAGTTATTGAAGAATTTTTTAAATTAGAGGAAGAGAAAAAAATTAATATATCTACTCTATATAATGAGAAAGTATGCAAGATAGAAGATAAAATAGTTTTAAGTGATAATAATACAGTAAAGAAAAATAAACAGATTTTTATTGATTATATTGAAGAAGAAGATTTATTAGTATTAAGAGACTTAGAAGACGATATAGATGATTTAATTCATCAAATAGATACAGATTTAAGTTTAAGAGGTAGTATTCAATTAAATGATATCAATGATGTAATGATATTTTTAAATAAATATGGAAATGTTTTAATATCTTATATACTATTTGAAGAGTTAGGAAATGCAATTGTGAATTTTGCACACGCCACAGAGCAATTAAAAAAAATAAATGAAAAAGAGACAAAAGAGAAAGATAAAATAAAAATATTTTTATATGCCTTTATAGACGATATAAAAAAATGGAAAAAATTACTATTTTTTGAAGGTATAGAAAATGCAAATGAACTTGATGCTTCTATTATTTCAAACATTGAACAAATTAAAATGTTATTAGAGGATAAAAAAGAGATTGAAAAAGAAGAAGATGATGATGATATGGGAGATATATTCGACTTTTAAATATATCAACTAATTTTTAGCTAATTTTATTTTAAAACAAGCTCCATCTTTTATATTTTTAACTTCTATTTTACCCTTCATATTCTCTTGTATAATTATTTTTGACATATATAAACCAATTCCCGTACCTTCTGTATTTTTAGTAGTAAAATAAGGTTCAAAAATTCTATCTATTATATTCTCTGGTATACCTTTAGCATTATCTTTTATCTCTATATTTAAATTATGTCTATCTTCATAAATTAATATAGTTATAACTCCATTTTCAATTTTTTTATCTAAGATAGCATCTTTAGCATTATTTAAAATATTTAATATAACTTGCTTAAACTCATTTTGATGACCAAATAAATTTAATTTTTCTCCATCTATTTTAGTTTTAATATTATGATATTTTAATTGTGCTTCTATAATGGAAATAGAATCATATATTACATCATTTATTAAAAACTCTTCAGCACTCTTATCTGATTTAAAAAAATTCCTAAAGTCATCAATTGTTTTTGACATATAATTTATTTGCTTCATAGATTTTAACACTATATCATTAATACTATCTTCATTAAGCCTATCTCTATTATAAAAAAGTTTTAATTTTTGGATAGTTAATCCTAGTGCATTTAGTGGTTGCCTCCATTGGTGTGCTATTGAATTTATCATCTCTCCCATTAAAGCCATTTTACTCTGTTGAGTTAAAAGTCTCTCTTTCTCTAAACTTTTTTCTGTCTCATTCTTGACTCTATCTTCAAGAACTAAATTTAACTCTTTTAAATTATTTTCTGCTAAATTTCTCTTGTGAAGCATACTATTAAGAGAATCTGCTAAAGTTTTAAATTCTAAAAAGTTGAGCTTTTCTCTATCTATCTCTATTGATTTATTTGATGCTTCTTCAAAAAATTTGTTTAAAATTTTAATATTAAAGTTTATATAATTTGTAATTGATTTTGAAAAAAAGAAAATAATAACTGTCAAAAATAGTAGAAATATAAAAATAGTTAAAATATTTATTTTTATATCTTCTCTTAATTGAGTCTCTCTTTCTTTAATGATTTTATTAATCTCATCTACATAAATACCACTTCCTATAATCCACTCCCACTCTTTTAACTGTTTCGCAAATCCAATTTTAGGCACATAAGAATCATTAGTTAATTTTTTAAAAGTGTAATGAAAATAATCTCCTTCAGGTTTTTGTGATGCTTTTAACTCCTCTTGAAACACTTTTACTCCATTTATATCTTTAAAATTACCCCAAAATTTAGGCTTATCTAATTTTTTACCATTAAAAACCAATGCACTTCCATCTATTCTATTTACAAAAATATAACCCTCTTTTCCAAATCTAATATTTGAAATCCTATCTAATATTTCTTGTTGTATATCTTTTCTAAAATCATCTAAATACTCTCCCGTACCAATATGCCAATTAAAAGGTTTAAACATTTTCACAAAAGAGATTTTCGGATACTCTTCACCACTACTCTCATCTGGTTTTATAAAATAATTTATTAAAAAATCTTCTTCATCTTCTTTTGCAATTTTTGCTTGTCTTCTAATTATATATTTACCTTTTTTATCTTTTAGATCCCAAACACTTATATTTTTATCTAATTTTGATTTTGTATTAAAAAGTACAGCTTTGCCATCATTAGTATTTATAAAATAATATGCTCTTTTATTGCTAAAGCTAATATATTTAAGTGCTGAAACTATCATATATTTAATTTCATCATCACTTTTAATATTTTTATTCTCTTCATAAATTGCTTTTGCAGTATTATAAGCTTGATATACTCTTCTCTTTAGAGTTTTTTTTAATTTATTTTTAACTTTTGATTTTTTAAAATTTATATAATTTAATACTTTATTAACTTCATCTTTTATTCTATTTTTATTAGAATTTATATAATTAGCTCTTAACTCTTTTATATCTTCTTGAAAATCACTATATTTATGATAAATCCAAAAAGATGAAGTTATAACAATTGATATAAAGCCTATAAAAAAAATACTACTAAAAAGCATTTTAATTAAACTTTTTGAATTTTTACTCATTTAATATCCAATTATAATAAATAATTATTTTATTTATTAATTACTCTTGTCTCATAGAAATTATATCATTCATAATTTCTAAAGCTTCATCTTCATCTATTTCACCAGCTTGAAGCTCTTGAAGCATATCTTTAAATCCATCTTGTAACTCTTTTACTTCACTTAATTCATTTTTATCTTCGTCAGTAGCTTTTTTAGAAGCGATTAATTCAAAAATTTCATCTATATGTTCTTCTATTTCAAGTAAAACCTCTTTTGTTAATAATTCTTCTAATTTTTGAATATTTGTCATATCTTTTCCTTTAAAATTTTTTTTTAACATTATCGCTATCTATCTCTATTACAGTATGAACATTTCCTCTAGGGTTAAAATCCCCTACAATTTTTATCCATTTAGGTTTTAACTTAGAATACAAAGTGTCATAAATTTCATTTATTACATCTTCGTGGGAGATATATTTATCTATAAATGAATTAATATAAAGTTTTACAGCTTTTAACTCTACAACAGATTCATTAGGAATATAATCTAAATATACTTTTGCAAAATCAGGATAACCGCTCCTTGGACATCTTGTAATTAATTCAGGTAAAATAATTTTAATTTTATAATTTTTTTTGTGTTTATTAGGCCAAATTTCTAAATTTTCAACACTAAACTCTTTTATCTCTTTTTCACCATATTTCATAAATTTCCTTTAAGTTTTTTCGTATAAATTAAAATTGAATTATAGCTTAACTCTTTATCAAATAGTTTTATAAATTTATCAAAGTTATAATTGATATTTTGTTCATTTAAAATATCTTCTGATTTTCTAAAATAATTTATACTCTCTATTATTTAAACTCACTGCTCTCATATTTGGAACTTTAAAGGCTCTTGTGTTTATCATCTCATTTGAAAACATTAAATTAACTCTATATTTCCTAAACTTTTTAACTCATCTTGCCATATAAGATTTTTTTCTCTATCAAATACTACATTTAATTTATCATTTCTTATAAACCTTTTTACTGAATTTTGGGATAAAATACTTTCATTAACATTTGATTTTACTGGTTTTTGAACAACTTTAACAATAGGATTAGCAGTATATTTAAAAGTTGATATATTAGATTGCTTTGCACACCCAAAAAAAGAGAATAAAACCAACATATATATAAGACTTTTCATTTTTTTACCCCCCCGTTTTTTATTGAAAACTAGACCCTGAAACAAGTTTGGAATCTAAAATAAAATATTTTACTGATTAATAACTCTAAAAACCATAAAACCAATCCCCATTAATGCTAACATTTGAGAAACCCAAAAACCAAAACTCCATTTTATAAAAGTACTCTTAGCACCTTCAATCTCTTTAGTCAATTTAATGTCTAAATCTTTTATCTCTTTTGTTAATTTAATATCTAACTCTTTTATCTCTTTTGTTAATTTAGTATCTAACTCTGTTATTTTAAGTTCAACATCTTTTATCTCTTTAGTTAATTTAAGTTCAACATCTTTTATCTCTTTTTGAAGTTGAAGCTTATTAAGCTCAATATCATCTTTAGTTGAGAGCTTTTCTAAATTTGGAAACTTTTTTGCAACTTCCTCCACAGCTTCTGCAATTAACTTTGCTTTCTCCTCTTCGCTCAACTCTTTACTAATTAAAGCAGAATACAGATTTATTCCTATATGCCCTTTTGAAAAATCATAATCTAACATTTTATCTCCTCTTTGTAATATCAATTACTTAAAATATCATCATAAATTAGTAAATTATTTTTTGTAAATTAGTAAATTATTTTTTGTAATAACTTGTTTTAATAATCTTATATACTCTTCTCTAGTCTCTGCATACATACTTAATGTTTTTGAAGCAATTAAACCATCAAATTTTTTATTTTGTGATTTTGTTTTATATCTTAAATCTCTAAACTCTTTATAAGCAAAATGTGTATTTAAATTAAGTAGATAGCCTGTTATAGAATCTTGAAGAGAATCAAAAATTTTTATCTTATGTTTTTTACCACTATCTCTATTTTTAGGTACAACTCCTTTACCTTTAAAAGTCCATTGCCCAAATATATTATTTGCAATTTTTGTAAATCTACTATTTCCCCAAGCACTCTCAATCGCTGCTTGTGCTATGGCTAATGAGACTGGCACTGTATCAATTTTTTTAAAAAAATCTTCTCTATTATAGAGTTTTTCTATTCCATATTTTTTAGCAATTTTAAGAAGATTTATTTTCTTATCTTGTGTCATTTTTTTATTAAAATTTAGTAAAAACTCTTTTGAAAAAAACTCTCTTATAAATTTTTTATCTTCTTCTATTTGAGAATTTGCAAGATCTATCATAGGTTTTAAAATCTCTATAAATTTGGCTTTTTTAATTTTTACATCTTTTATCTCATAATACCAGCTTGGAAAGCCATTTGCTATAATAGTAGAAGTTAATAAAATCATTATAAAAAAGTATTTTTTCATTTAACTCTCCAATTAAATTTTATTTTTAAAAAAAGGGACCAATATATCCATCTGTTCTGATACAGCTTTCTCATCTTTTCCCTCAAGCAAAATTCTAAGTTTGTTTTCTGTTCCAGAGTATCTAATTAAGTGTCTAATATTTTTTGCTTCTACATCTTTTAAGAGCTTATCAACTCCTTTTATTTTATCTAATGGAATTTTCTCATCTACTGCTAAATTTTTAAGAATTTGGGGATATAATTTAAATGGATTTAAAAGCTCACTTGCTTGTTTAGAACTTTTAATAACATAAGCCATAACTTGTAATGCACTTAACAAACCATCTCCAGTTTTTGCAAAATCACTAAATATAATATGTCCGCTTTGTTCTCCACCAAAGTTTAAGTTATGCTTTTGCATCTCTTCTAATACATACTTATCTCCAACTGAACATCTAAATAATTTTATACTATTTTCTTTTAAGTAATCTTCTAAGGCTTGATTACTCATAACAGTTGCTACAACAGCACTATTTTTTAACTTATTTTCACTCTTTAAATATACTGCTAATGCTCCTAATAATTTATCACCATCAATAACTTTGCCCTTCTCATCAACTACAACTAATCTATCAGCATCACCATCAAGTGCAAAACCTATATCAGCTCTATACTCTTTTACTCTATTTGAGAGTGTTAAAGGAGAAGTAGCTCCACTATCTTCATTAATATTATATCCATCAGGTTTATCATTAATTACAATTATTTCAGCACCTAATTCTCTAAATATTGTAGGGGCAACCTTGTATCCAGCACCATTAGCACAATCAATTACGACTCTAATACCATTAAGAGTTAAATTTTTTGGAAAAGAGTTTTTAATATGTACAATATATCTTCCAATCACATCATCAATTCTCTTAGATAAACCAATATCTCTATCAACTGTATGTGCATTATCAATTAAGTTAGAATCTCTATAAATTATCTCTATATTCTCTTCATCTTTAGAATTTAATTTATTTCCAAATTTATCAAAAAATTTAATTCCATTATCACAATATGGATTATGACTAGCACTAATCATAATTCCACCATCACATCTTAAATCCTCTGTTAAAAAAGCAATTGCAGGAGTTGGCATAGGACCTATTTGAATTACATCATATCCAACTGCTGTAAGTCCGCTTACAATCGCATTTTCTATCATATAACCACTTTTTCTCGTATCTTTACCGACTAAAATTTTATTTGTTTTAGAAACTTTTCTAAAGTAAATTCCAATAGCCATAGCAAGTCTAAGAGCCACAGTAGCTGTTATATCTTTTCCAGCTTTTCCTCTAACTCCATCAGTTCCAAATAGTTTCATCTAAAACCTTTTCATATTTTTTATATATGAAATTATAACAAAGTTTAATTTTTAAAAAGCTTGATTATTTATAATTAGTATTAATTTTTAAGTTTGATTATTTTTAGACAAGTGGAGCGGGAAACCGGATTCGAACCGGCGACCCTCAGCTTGGAAGGCTGATGCTCTAGCCAGCTGAGCTATTCCCGCGTATTGGCTATATACTTCTTAAAAGTACAGCGGTATTATAACTAAAAAATATAAGACTTTTCTTAATCTTTATAATTTTTATTCATCATCTCAAACCAATCTAATGAAAAATATTTTTTTATATACTCTTTTAAGTGTGGAATTATACAATCACTACAATTTTGATGAACTGCACTCTCATTAATAAATTTTTTACCATCTTTTGAATTAATATAACAATAGCTATAAAGAATCTTATTATCCTCTTTTTTAAAACCAACATCTTTAAATCGAAAATTTGGACAACCGCATAAATAACAATTTAGATATTTTATATTATGACATTTTTTATTTTTAGCAAATAGAGGGCAAAAACTAGGTTCATTTTTTTTTAAATTTTCATACTCAAAATAATCTATTATTTCATCTTTATTTAAGTTATTTTTTAATAACTTATCTACAATTTTTTTATGTTTTTTTCCGTGATTTTTAAACCAATTTAAATAACTCATTTATATTTATCCTTAAATATTTCTTATTAATTTTACTGTATAATCTCTTAAATAATTTAAAAAAAATGGAGTATAAAAATGTTAATTTCGGCAGGAAATAACGAAACATTTAAATTTGCACACCCAATCGGAGTTGGTTTAATAGATAGTGCAATTAATTTAACAAAACTTTGTCTACTTGATAGACCTGAATTTTTAATATTTATTGGAAGTGCAGGAAGTTACTCAAAAGAGTTTGAAATTTTTGATATTATTGAATCTTTTTCAGCATCTAATGTTGAACTTTCTTTTTTAGAAAATAACTCTTATACACCAATTGATAATGTTGTGAGTTTAAAAGAAAATTCTATAATAGTAAATTCTAGTAATTATATAAGCACTAATTTCGATTTGAGCCAAAAATTTAAAAATTTTAATATAAAATTAGAAAATATGGAGTTTTTTTCAGTTTTAAAAGTGGCACAAGAGTTTGAAATTTCAGTTAAAGGGATATTCGTAGTTACAAACTACACAGATAAAAATGCACATAACGATTTTATTAAAAATCATAATCAAGCTATGGAAAAATTAACAGGTTATTTGTTGGAGAAAGGGATTATAAAATAGATATGAATGATAACTTTAAAGCACAAGAGATACACAAAGTAGCTTTAAGTGGTTTTGTGAATAACTCTTTAGAGTTAGATAAAATAATAATCACTCTATCGGTTGCTTCAGTTGGTGGTTATATTACTTATATAGTAAAATATCTACAATTAATTAGTAAAATTGACATAGTTATTTTATTATTTATTTCACTTTCTATTTTATTCTTTTTAGCTACAAGTTGGATAGTATTAGAAATTTTTAAAGAGAATAGAAAATATTTACAAGAAATTTTACAAGGTAATTATGATGATTCTCCAAAGTTAGATAAGTTAGATAATTTGAAAGATATTTCTTTTAAATTAGGGATAATTTTTAGTTTATTATTTGCTATAATGACAGTTGTTGATAAGTTTAATTTAAATGAAATGGAGGACAAATTGAGTAAAACAACGAAAAGTGGTGGTATTAATTTTAAAGGAAACGATATAAAAGTAAATAGTAGTGTTAATGGATTAGGTTCAAGTATGAAGCCAGTTAATCCAAAACCTACAAATAGTGGTAACTCAAATTCAAACAATCAAGAATCAAAACAAAGTAATGATAAATAGTTTAATAGCAATAATCGATTCACTTTTTTTACTGGGAATTATAGTTTATTAATTTTTGTAAAGTCGGCTTTAGCCGACAATGTCGAATAAATTCGACTTTACGATATGAAATTTATTATCATAAAATACTTTTAATCTTCTAAAAAAACCTCATTTTAATATTTAATATAGTAAATTTTTGTAAAACTAATCAAAATAAAATTTATAGATTCATTAGGAATAACAATGCAACAAAAACTAAAAATTGATAAAAATTCAAAAGAGTATAAAAAACAAAAAGAGTTAAATAAAATAAGAGCTGAAATAAAAGAGAGTTTTGAAGATATAAAAAATGCTAGAGTAGAGTATATTTGCACTAAAAAAATAATATTAAAAGGAAACCTTTGAAAATAGCATTTTTAAGTCATGTAGATTTTAATTTATACCTATTTCGATTGCCAATTATGCAAAAGTTAGTCAAAGAGGGGCATAAAGTTTATGCCGTAATTCCAAAAGGTAAATTTTTTGATAAATTCAGTGAACACGGAATTGAGACAATAGAGTATAAAATTGAGCGAAAAAGTTTAAATCCATTTAGAGAATTTGTTACCATTAAACATATTTATGATGTTATAAAACCCCTAAAACTTGATATTCTTCACGCATTTACAATAAAGCCAAATATTTATGGAGCAATTGCTGGAAGCTTTGCAAAAGTGCCTGAAGTTTTTTCTACAATTACAGGAATGGGGAGTTTTTATATAGATACTTCATTAAAAGCTAAAATTGTTAAATTTATAATTGAAAAACTTTATAAATTCTCTTTTAAGAGAGTCACAGGAGTTATTTTTCAAAATAGTGATGATTTAAATTATTTTGTAGAGGCAGATATTTTAGATAAATCAAAAGCTTTTTTAGTTAAAAGTAGTGGGGTTGATACTGATTTTTTTAGTCCAAGTGAGCCAAATATAAAATTAAAACAAGAGTTAAATTTAAAAGATGAGGTTATAATTTTAATGGTGGCTAGAGCTATTTGGCATAAGGGGATAAAAGAGTATTATGAGAGTGCAAAAATTATAAAAGATAAGTATAAAAATGTAAAATTTTATTTAGTTGGTGGAGTTGATAGCGGTAATCATTCAGCCGTACCAAAAGAGTTTTTAGAAAATAATAATAATGTAATTTGGTTAAATGAGAGAAATGATATAAAAGAGTTAATTTCTATTTGTGATATATTTGTACTTCCTAGTTATCGTGAGGGTGTGCCTAGAACTCTTCTTGAAGCAACTTCAATGGCAAAAGCAATTGTAACAACTGATACAATAGGGTGTCGTGAAGTTGTTGTTAATAATATAAATGGCTTTTTAGTTAAATTATGTGATAGTGGAGATTTAGCAGATAAAACAGAAATTTTAATAAATGATAAAAAATTGAGAGATAAATTTGGAAAAAATGGCAGAATAAAGGCTATTAATGAGTTTGATGTAAAAGTTGTAGTGGATAAATATTTAGCTATTTATAAAAATTTTTTGAAAAATTAGAGGAGAAAAAAATAGAAACTATTGATTTTATTGGAATAATTACAGTGGCTTTTTTGGGAAGTTTAGGGCATTGTATAGGAATGTGTGGAGGTTTTATTGTAGCTTATAGTAGTGCTAAAATTGATGATAAATCAAATAGATTTAATCAACTCTTTTCACATTTACTTTATAACTTTGGAAGAGTTACATCTTATATTATTTTAGGTGTAGTTTTTGGATTGATTGGAACTATATTTAGCCTTTCAGCACTCACAAAAGGGGTTTTATTAATAATTATTGCTATTTTTATGATTTTAATGGGAATTTCATTAATGGGAAAACTTGGTTTTTTAAACTCTATTGAGTTTTCAATTGAAAAAAATGGACTATTTAAAAAAGCTTTTTCAAAATTAATTCACTCTAAAAGTAGATTTAGTTTTTATCTATTAGGATCGTTAAATGGTTTTATTCCTTGTGGAATGGTCTATTTTTTCATAGCTTCAGCCATAGCGACAACTTCAGCACTTTGGGGTGGAGTTGTAATGCTAATTTTTGGGCTTTCAACTATTCCAATATTACTCTCTATGGGCTTTTTTGTAAGTTTTTTAAAAGGAGGTCACTTTAGAAATTTAATGATAAAGTTAGCATCTATTACAATAATTTTTTATGGATTTTATATTGGATTTAGGGGAGTTGAGCTTTTAGTAAAATAAGCCCAACTCACTATAAAATTAAAGTGTTTTTAAAAACTCCATTAATTCCCATTTTTGTTTTTTACTTAAATCAACTCCATAGTCATGACCAAAATTTGAGTTATTATAAAGTGTTGTATCAAATTTAGAAGCCTCTTTATCTTTTTTCATATCAAACCCAATATGTTTAGGGTCAAACTCTCTACTTCCAACATAAAATGATTTAACTCTTTTATTAGACGGTTTCAATAATTCCCACATATTTGGAATTGCACCATTATGCAGATATGGAGCGGTTGCCCAAATACCATTTAATGAACGAGCTTTATATGATGGTGTTGCGATAGGATTAAAATCGCTTTTTGCAATTTTTAAATTATCTACTTCATTTAAAGTAGCTACCATAAGTTTTTGTAACTCTTTTTTTAAATCTTCAATATTAGTGCTTTTAAGGTTATCTATAGGAATATTTGAATGTTCTAATAAGCCTCTAACCATAGCACCCTCAACCGCATTTGCTAAAATAAATGCTTTAAAATCTTTTGCTTTAAAAGTATTACTCTCTTTTAATTCGCCAGATAATAGATACTCTATATTACTTATTGGCTTACCATCAAGTTTATCTGTACTTCCTTGTCTCCCAGCATTAATTGCCATATTTGGGTCAGTTCCAATATCTTTTAATCCAACCATAGTTACATTAACTCTTCTATCAGGACTAGTTCTATCTATAATAGAGTGACATGATAGACAACTGTTATTATAATGCTCTTCTCCTCTTTTAGCTTTAACTAAATCTATTTCACCTAAATAATTTTCTGGCCATTTTGGTGACCAAAGTCCTTGAACCCACTTCTCTAAAGCATTTAAATTTTTAATTTTTGCTGAAGATGGATAACCTGTAAAACTTCCTGGAATAATATCTAGTGTTCCAAATACACCTAAAACTTCTCCTATATTTCTACCAAGTGGGCCAATTCCGCTATTAGATAAAAGTCCATTCCATTGAACTAAATTAGATTGTGGAGTATCCCATAAAAATGGATATGAAACTGGTGCATTAGGTTCTGCTTTATTTTGTGCAACTCCTAAATCATGGGCTGAAACCATATTAAAAATTTGTCCAAAAGCATCAACTCTAGCAAACCCATAAGGATTTTTTGTTTCATTTAATTTATTTCTATCTGATATAGAGTTAGTAATTTTAAAAAATCTACTTTTAAGATTTTTTGCTTTCTCATCACTATAATTTTCACCAAGTACATTTATACTAAATCTTTTAAATTTAGTATCATTATTTTGAGTCTCTTTCATAGATTTTTCTAAATCTTTAAAAAATGTTTGAAAATCTGCCATAGTTGGTGCACCATCAATTACCATAGCGGTTTCGCCATAATTTACTTGTCCTGTATGACAAGCAGAACATGTAAGCCCCACCCATTTATCTTTTTTATTTTCCTTATTTATATCTTTAACAAATCCAATAGGTAATCCATGAGGATTTATTTTAGTTGGTTTTTGAGGAATATATTTATATCTTTCCATATTTTTAGGACTTCTAAATAGTTCAGTTGAATTTTCTTGTTCTAACCATAAAAACCAATTATAAGGCATAAACCTAGAACCTTGAGTTGTAAACCAAAAATTTTGTTGAGTTTCCCAATCCCATCCTTGATTTAGTGTAACTGCTTTTGCAATAGAATCTGAAACTATCTTTTTACTACTTAAAATTTTACTATCTGCTTGATTTGAATAATCTGCTAATAGAGGAATTAGCGAGAGGCTTAGAGCAATTGCTCCTACTTTAATCTTATTTGATAACATAAAAATCTCCTTTTTTAATTAATGAGACTTTATTTTATCAAACAAGTGTGTAAAAAAAATGATATTTTTAAAATTTACAAAAATTATTTAATATTTATTTAATCCCTTGCAAATCTAACATTTAATTCAAGTCTTAAATTTCCACCTCTATATCCAGCTTTTAAAAATGTTGCATCACTAAATTTAAAATTTGTATTGCTCTTTATCCAATCAACTTGTAGTTTAATTTTTTTATTAATTGAGCTATCGTGAGGTTTGTTATTAAAAATAATTGAATATGTATCACTATCTAACTTATTGCCCTTATTTACCATATCAGTGGTTTTTGCCATCTCATATTTTAGTGCAACTAAAACTTTTTTATAAGCTTGTTCTAACTTAATATCTGAAATTTCCTCTTTAATTCTAAGCTCATTAATATTGTAATTATATGTACTAGATAGAATCAAATCTTTAGTAAGCGAAATATCAAATCCTAAATTATTTTGAATTTGAGCAGTTTCTACTAAATCAAAATTATCTTTATTTAATTTTAGTGGAATTTCGTGGTCAAACCTTTCAATATCTAAAGTATTTACATATATCTCTTTTTGGGCTTGATTTGAAACTCTTAGGCTGACTTTATCTGTCTTTAAAAAGTAGTAAAGATTTTTATCATCTGCACTTAAATTAAAGATAAAAAATATTAAAAGCAGAGTCTTAAAAAATAAGCTCATCTGTTTCTTCAATTTTTGTAGTAGGTGGTTTTGAAGTTTCAGTAAAATACTCATCTTTGCCTCCTACTTTTGAAGTTATTACACCTTTAGGTATATCAAACTTTCTCTTAATTTGAGGATAAGTCTCTACTAATTTTTTAAAGAAGTATCCAACAGCAGGGGCGGCAGCTCGACCTCCTGTCTCAAATTTTTTCATTGGAGTATTATCATCATTTCCAAACCAAACAATACACTCAATACTTGGAGAAAAACCACAAAACCAAGCATCTACATTATTATTACTAGTTCCTGTTTTTCCTGCAATCTCAAGCCCCTTTACTTTTGCATTTCTTCCAGTTCCACTTTTAACTACATCTTTTAAAATTGAAACCATCAAAAAGGCTTGTTTTGGATCTGTTATTTTTTTTGAAGTAGTACTAAACTCTTTTCTTTGAGTATATCTATTTTCTATTGCTTCAATTAATTTAGCTTCTTTTTTTGTACCATAATTTGAAAAAGCTGTATAAGCTTCTGCAAGTTTTAGTGGAGATATTCCAAAACTTCCAAGTGAAATTGATAAATTTGATGGAATATTTTCAAACTCATAATCTTTAGTTAATTTATCATATAAGTTACTAAGTCCTATTGCTTCAACTAAGTTAATTGTAGCTAAGTTTCGTGAGTGAACCATCGCTTCTCTTAAAGTAATTAAACCTTTAAAATCTTTTTCATAGTTTTTAGGTTGCCAAATTTTTTCCTTATTATCATCTGTTTTAAATTTATAAGTTCTTGAAATATCTGCAATTGCTGAAATTGGAGAGTAACCTAAATCTAAGGCACTTTGATAAATAAATGGCTTAAAACTACTTCCAGGTTGCCTATTACTTTGGGTGGCACGATTAAAATTACTTTTTTTATAATCAACTCCACCAACTAAAGCTAAAACATTTCCAGTTGAATTTTCTAATGCAACTAATGCTCCATTTAATTGTTTTGAATATTTATTTTTTTTATCTCTCTCTTTAATAGCATCATAACTAAATTTTAATGCTTCTCTTGCACTATATTGCAAATTTAAATCAATAGTTGTATAAACTCTATATCCACCGCTCTTTAAATCTGGATAATTTTTTATCAATTTTTTGATAACTTCATTTACAACATAAGGAGCACTATTTCTTGTTAATGTCTCATCATAAATCATAGGTGATTCTTTTAGAGATTTGTTAAACTCATCATCATTTATCCAACCTAAATGGTGCATTCTAAATAAGACTCTATTAGCCCTACTTAATGAAAAATCTAAATTTTTAGTTGGGTCATAAAAACTTGGAGCTTTTGGAAGTCCAACTAATAAACACATCTCTTTTAAAGTTAGTTCATTTAACTCTTTATGAAAATAACCATTAGATGCAGTTTTGATTCCATAATAACCGTGACCAAAATATATTTGATTTAAATATCTCTCTAAAATATCCTCTTTAGTTAATGAACTCTCAACACTTATAGCTAAAATTAACTCTTTTATTTTTCTTGAAATTTTTTTTTCTCTAGTTAAAAGTGTTGTTTTAATTAACTGTTGAGTTAGTGTACTAGCTCCCTCAACTAATTTTCCAGCTTTTACATCTTTAATTATAGCCCTTAGAATAGCATCAAAATTAACTCCATAATGCTCAAAAAACATAGTATCTTCAATCGCTAAAAGAGCTTCAATTACACGTGAGGGAATCTCATCAAATTTAGCATATAATCTGTTCTCATTTTCAAATAGATTTGAAATTAATTTTCCATTTTTATCTAAAATTTGAGTTGTGAGTGGTGGTGTATAATGAATTAACTTTTCAGCCTCAAACCTAACTTCATTATAAAAATATAAAAGTACGCCTGAAACTCCTATAATAGATAAAAAAAATATAGTAAATAAAATTTTCACTCTCTAAAACCCCTGTTTTTAAAATTTGCTTCAATCAGTTTTTTTGTATATTCATTTTGTGGATTTTCTAAAATTTTATTCAAATTTCCACTTTCAACTATAATTCCATTATTTAATACAGCTATATCTTCACATAAACTTTTAACACTATCTATATCGTGAGTTACGAATAAAATTTTAAATTTAAATTTTTTTTGTAAAGTTTTGAGTAAATTAAGTATCATAGTTTTACTATCAATATCTAGTGCAGTTGTTGGCTCATCAAGTAACATAAGTTTCACATTTGGAGTTAAACTCATAGCAATTATTACTCTTTGAAGTTGTCCCCCACTAAGCTCAGATGGAAACCTATCTAAAAACTCTAATTTTAAGCCAACTAACTCTAAATTTTTTTTTGCAATACTTTTTTCCATCAAAAATTGTTTTCTTATCTTCGTTAAAGGAGAAAGAGATGTAAATGGATTTTGAGGCACAAATGTGATAGTCTCACCTCTCTTTAACTCAAAACTATTATCATAATCAAAGTTATATTTAAAGCTATTTGGTAAAAGCCCTAAAATACTCTTTAGTGTTAAACTTTTACCACTTCCACTCTCTCCAACTAAAGCTAAAGACTCTTTAATTTTAAAATTTATATCTACTAATTTATTGTCTTTATGAAATATTTCTAATTTTTTGCAATTAAACATATATTTTTACTCTTTAATTTTTTTTATTATATATTTTAAATACTTATAGTTTTGCTAAATTCGATTTTTTCAAAATTAAAATCTTTAATATTATTATTTATTTTTGGAATACTTTATGTATACCTAATAAGTATTAAAATACTAATTAAGTATTTATTAAGTAAATTTAGAATATTATTTTTGGTAATACTAAAATTTTAGGTGTGTAGGTAAATGAAAAATAGTGACTTTATAGAACAAAAAGTTCAAGGGAAAGAAGCTAGAGCAGAAGTTCTAAAGGCTTTGAAAAATATTCATAAAGAAGAAGACTTTAGAATAGTTACTGATAGTTGTAAAATCAGTGAGTTTCAGATATTCGAAGGTAATGTTATAGGCAGAGGGAATGTATTTGCTATGAATAATTCTTCTGAATTGCAAAAATTAGCTGATAATTTAGGGTATTAATGCTAAATTATTTAAAGACCTTTCAAATTAGGCATTATAATAAATGCCTAATTATTTTAAGTAATTATAAATCTTACTTAATTGCTCCTGACTTACAGTTTTTTGGGATATATTATAATTTATACAAAGAACTTTATATTACTCGTGGTAATGTTGCTACTAACTCGAAAATAATTAATACAATAAATAAAATATCTAGTTTATATATAATTGAAATAGAAAATAAAATAAACCTTAGTAGTATTAATGATAAGAGTATTTTTAAAAAAACTGAAAACTTGCTTGAAAATCTTATCAAAGAAATGGATAATAAATTAATAATCCCATCTATTAAAGCTTCTATTTTAAAAGTAGATAAAGGAATAGAAAATAATTGGAATAGCAATTTTGAATTATTTATTTCTATGGATATTTTAATTCAAGATTTAATTAAAAAGTTAATAAATCATAAAAAACCTGTTGATAAAAAATTATATAATGAATATATGGTAATATTATTTAGTTCATATCAAGAGTTTTATCATTCAATGAGTCATTTATTTTTATCTGATAAAAATTGTATAGAAGATGGCGTAAAAAAATCAACATCTCATCTACAAAGAGCCTCTTTAGATTTAGCTAAAAAAGGTGTTGATTTAATTAAAAAATATTCTTTTAATACAATTGGATTAGATTGTAGAACTAAAGAATTAAATAATATATCTAATAATGATAAAGATCAAATTTTAAAATGCTATATTAATAAAATTAATAGGGTCTTAGCTAGTTAGTTTTTCTAATAAAAAAACATTTCAAATTCTGAATTTTACCTTTTATAAATAACTCCTACCTGATGAATTATCACCCATAAAAATAGTTAAATCTTTTAACTCTATTGGCTCTTCTATACTCTCAATTACTCCAAAATTTTTAAGTTCATCTATTTTTAACATTTTAAATCTCTTAACAACTCGTAGCTATCTCTAAATTTAAACTATCTAGCATATCTTTATCTCTCTTGATACTTTCGCCTTTTGTAGTTAAATAATCACCTATCACAATAGAAGTAATTCCATAATCAAAAATTTCACTCTGTCTATCTTTAAACATAAATTCTCTCCCACCAGCAACCATTATCATAGCTTCATTTAATTCACTTTTTACATACTCTATAATTTCAAAAGCTTTATCTATACTAATATTATTTGCTTTAATTGGTAATGCTTCATTTGGGTGATAAAAATTTACAGGAGTTGAATCAACTTTTAACTCTTTTAGAGATTTAATTAAACTAACTCTATCAGCTTGTGATTCACCCATTCCATAAATTCCACCACTACATAAATGAAGTCCAACTTCTTTAATATTTAAACAAGTTTGAAATCTTTCTTCCCACGAATGAGTTGTGCAAATTTGATTGTAATACTCTTTTGAAGTCTCTAAATTATGATTATAACTATTAATAGAGGCTTTTTTTAACTCTTTGATTTGCTCAATAGTAGCAGTTCCATTACAAGCGATTAAATTAAAATCCTCTCCAACCTCATCACGAACAGCTTTTGCACTTTTACAAACAAATTCAAGTTTTTTATCATCAAGACCTTTTCCAGCAGTTACTAAACAAAATCCGATTGCTCCATTTTGTTTTGCTAATTTTGCCTCTTTTATAATTTCATCTATTGGCTTTTGATAATATCTATCTATATTAGTTTTATGCTTTGTGCTTTGAGTACAAAATTTACAATACTCTTTACAAGTTCCACTCGAAATATTACTAATTGCACATAAAAATATCTTTTTTTTCAATGTAAATTCCTCTTCTTATTTTTTATTTTTAAGTGAATTATAAATAAAATAATTGCAATAACTGTATTTACTACTATTCCTATTTCAAAAAAAGATTCCATTACATATCCTCCAAATCTTTACCAAGCAATATTAAAAGACCACCTATTATATATAAACCTACTCCGTAACTAATACCTTTATAAAAATATAAAATATCATTAGTCTCTTGATGATGTTTAAAGAATAAAACAACCATAAGTAAATTTGCTAATGCTAATAGACTTTTCCCTACCTCTTTTAGAGTTTCACTCATTTAATTCTCTCTAAAAGCTTTTTGAACTACTTGAGGTTTACCCTCATCATAAACTTTTATCTTAAATCCATCAACTGCTTTTCCATCATTTAACTCAATTACAATAAGTTGTAAAATAGATTTACAACTGTTTGGAATATCATATTTTGCAGGAAGTCCCGTTAAAAATTTTTTAATTGGGGCTGTGCTTTCCATTCCGATTACATTATCACGGCATCCTGTTAAACCTACATCTGTTACATAAAGTGTATCATCTTGTATGCTTAAATCATCTGTTCCAATGTGTGTATGAGTTCCACAAATTGCACTAACTTGACCCTTTAACATCTGCTGTAATCCTCTTTTCTCACTTGTAGCTTCTGCGTGAAAATCTATGAAAATATTTTTATAGCCATCTTCTCTAAGTTTTACAACTTCATCTTTAGCACAAATAAATGGATTTGTAACCATAGGCATCGTATAGACACCCATTAAATTTAAAATTGCTAATTTTTCTCCATTTATCTCTGTTTTAAAAACTCCTGTGCCGTGAACTCCACTAGGATAATTATGAGGTCGAAGTATTGGTTCTATTTCAAGCAAAGCTAAAATATCTTTTTTATCCCAAGTATGATTTCCTCCAGTCATTAAATCTATTCCAGAGTTAAAAAGCTCTTTTGAATTTTTCATAGTTAAACCAAAGCCGTGACTTGCATTTTCACTATTTGCAATTACAAAATCTATATTAAACTCATCTCTTATAGAATTTAAGTGCTGTTTTACAATTTTCCTACCAGGTCGTCCAACAATATCGCCTATAAAAGCAATTATCAATAATTACCCTTCGCTATATCATCAAGTAGTTTTTTTGCATCATTGGTTTTTACGATATAACCATCAAAAATAGGTTTTGAAGCTGGAAAAGTTTGAGATAATTCATTATAGATTCCAACTCTCTCATCAATAAATTTTTTGATAATATTAAATAATTTATTTAAAGTCTCTTCAGAATCTACATATTTCAGTAGTTGTGCTATCATCTTTTTTCTCTCATCAGTTGGGATTTTTTCTCCAAATTCATAAGCGATTCTCTTAACATCCCATCGTGAAAAATTAACTCCACTAAAATTTGGATTTAATAGTTTAGTTTTAATTAAATTAGCAAATGTCTGTGCCTCTTCGTCTTCAGCTGGAGTGTCACACTGTTGTTGCTCATCTATATTACAGTTATCAAATGCTTTTTCAAAATCAAATTCACTCATATATTTTCCTTACATATTAAATTATTTTATGGTTTTTAAATTAGAAAATTATAACATTATAAGCATATAGAGAGTTTAATATATTTATATTAATTAGATATATTAAATAAAAGGGGTAAAAACTCAAATGATAGATAAAACTAAAAGAAGCTTATTTAAAACTCTCTCTACTCTTTTAAAACCCAAAGAGATTAAAGTCATTAGACCCCCTTATAATTCAAACTTATTTAAAGAGTGTGTAGAGTGTGATGGTATTTGCAAAAGTGTTTGTGAAGAGAGTATAATAGAAATAGATAAATTTAAGATTCCTTTTTTAAACTTTAAAAGTAATGGTTGTACATTTTGTAAAGAGTGTGCAAATAGTTGTCCGAAAGGGATATTATCTTTAGATAATACAGAAGCCATAAATGCAACTGTCAAAATAGATTTAACTCTGTGTTTGGCTTGGAATAATACAATGTGTTTCTCTTGTAAAGATGCTTGTCATTATAACTCAATAGAATTTTTAGGACTATTTAGACCTGAAATTAAAGATAACTGTGTAGCGTGTGGTTTTTGTTATAGCCCGTGTCCTGTAAATGCAATTGAAATAAAGGCAAAAGAGTGAAATATTTATCTATTTTATTAATAATAACTATATCTTTATTTGCAAAAGATATAAAACCTAAATACATTTATAAAGCAAATGGATTTGTAATAGATTTTGTACATATAGATAATAAACTTTTTGTGGCAACTGATATGGGCAGTGTTGATATTTTTGATACAAAAACTAAAATATTAACTAATTCCATAAAAGTTCCTAAAATTGTAAATTTTTTTGATGAAGAGAAAGAATCTAAGATATTTTCTATTGATGTTTCAGCAAATAGAGATAAAATATTAATGCTAACTCAAGGTAATTTAGGCGGAAGAGAAATTTTTATTAAAGATAAAATTTTAACAAAAGTGATTAGTGAAAATAGAAAGCTATTTATTAAAAAAGCTAAATTTTTAAGCGATAACAGACTCTTTTTAGCTCTTATGAGTGGTGAAATAGTTTTGTTTGAATTAGATTCTAAGAAAATTATTTATCAAAAACAGATTACTAACTCTTCATTTTCAGATTTTGCTTTTAATGGAGATAAATCAAAAGTAGCTTTTAGCTGTGAGTCAGGCGAAATATTTATAATTGATACTAAAAGTGGAAATATTATTAAAATATTAAAAGGTGCAAATGTAGATAATGTTTATAAAGTTGATTATAAAAAAGAATTAGTAATAGGTGCTGGTCAAGATAGACGAGCTTCGATTTATGATGTTCAAAGCGGTAAATATTTTTATAAACAGACAAACTTTTTAATTTACTCCGCTTCACTCTCGCCAAATGCAAAACTTGGGGCATTTGCTTATAATGAACAAAACGATATAGCTATTTTAAATATTGAAAAAAAAGAGATAATTTATTTTTTAAAAGGGCATAAATCAACTATAAATAATATCTTTTTTCTAAATGAAGATGTTATCTTTAGTTCAAGTGATGATGAAAATATAATACAATGGAGGCTAAAATGAATATTTCAAGTATAGTTATCAAAACAAATCCGCAAAATTTAGATGAGGTTTTAAAAGAGTTAAATAATAGTGAAATTTGTGATGTACATATGCACGATGAATTCGGTAGAATTGTTGTTACAATTGAAGGTAACGGAATTAGTGAAGAGATTAAAAAATTAAAAATTTTAGAAACAATGGCTAATATAATATCAGCTGATATGATTTACTCTTATACAGAAGATGAGTTAAATGAAGCTAGAGAGAATTTTGCTAAAAATGGTGTTATTCCTGAAGTTTTAAAAGATAATAATTTAAATGCAGAAAATATTGTATATGGAGGAGATTTGAAAAAGAAGATGTAATATATATTATAAGCACTCCTCTTCAAATTTTTCTACTTGATAAGTATAAATTTCAGGTTGGTCTTCTGTTGAAACTAAATAGTGTGTTGTAATTCCAGCTTTTAAATACAGTTTTGCTAAAAATGTCTCAAAGTCAAAAAGTTGTTCCCAAACTTGTGGTAAAAATGTAGCTTGTTTATCGTGTAGTTTTACAATTACACCGTCAATATTAGGTCTAACTTTATTCTCTAACTCTTTCATATCATTATATTCAATTTCTTCTGGAATAGTTAAAATAGAAACTTCAATTTGAATTTTGTTAAATTCATCTTTTAATAGTGCATTAAATCTAGGATCAGCAAAAGCAGCTGATTTTGCATTTTCAATTAAATCTTCAAGTAGAGTTCTTCTAGGTACGATTGAGCCGATACAGCCTCTTAAGCTTTTATCTTCAGTTATTGTTACAAAAACTGCTCTATCTTCACCAAGTTCTGGGTATTTTTTTAAAAGTTTTTCTTTATCAACTAATTTTTTATTGGTTAAAACTTCATTTATTGAATCTCTTGCAATTTTTAAAAGTATATCTTTTAATTTTTCCATATTTAGCCTTTTTTATTTGAATTATAACAAAATTTCACTTTAAACTTAAATTTTTATAATTTATAATTTATAGTTAATTTTTATATTTATTTAGTTAATAAAATAACAGTTGTAATTTAGTATTATTTTAAAATTAATTATATAAAAAAGGATTATATATGTGTCAAGATATTGAAATAAATGGTGATTCTATATGTGATTTAGAATTTATAATAGCAAAGTTAGTTGGCGATATAACAGAGGAACAAGTCAGTATATTGACGGAATTAAAAGATGATAAAAATATGAAGAGTGAAAAAGAAGACAATTAAGCTAAAGCCTTTTTTAAATCGTTAATCAAATCCTCTTCGTTTTCAATTCCAACACTAAGTCTAATAAGACCATCTTTAACACCACAAGCACTCCTCTCATCAGCACTTAATTGTTGATGCGTAGTTGAGGCAGAGTGATTAATAGTAGATTTTGAATCTCCGATATTTGCAACAATTGAGAAAATTTTAACACTATCAAGAACCTTTTTAGCCTCATCAAAACTATCAACTTCAAAACTAACTAATCCACTTCCAGCTTTTAGATACTTATTAGCTCTCTTATAATTTTTACTACTCTCTAAAAATGCGTAATTAACTGTTTTAACTTTTGGATGAGATTCTAAATATTTAGCTATAGCTAACGCATTGCTTGAATGTTTAGCCATTCTAAGTGAAAGAGTTTCAAGCCCTTGAATAAATAACCACGAATTAAATGGACTTAAAACTGCACCTGTATCTCTTAAAAGAATCATTCTAACTCTAAAAGTAAATAATATTCCATTTACTGGAGGATTTGCAAAAATTAATCCGTGATAACTAACTTCAGGAGTATTAAAGTGTGGGTATCTAGGATTATCTTTGATTTTTTCTACTAAATTTTTTCTCTCAACAATTAATCCACCAATTGCTAAGCCTTGACCAGTTGCGTATTTACTAGCACTATGAATTGAAACATCAATTCCAAAATCAAAAGGCTTACATAAAACTGGAGTTGCCACTGTATTATCAACTATTGTAATAATTTTATGTCTATTTGCAATTTCTGCAATTTTTTCAAAATCAGGCACATCAATACTAGGGTTTGCAATTGATTCAAAAAATATCGCTTTAGTATTCTCATCAACCAAATCATCTATACTTTCAGGATTTAATTTATCAAAAAATCTAACTTCAATTCCTAGTCTCTTTAAAGTGTGTCTAAATAGCGTAACAGTTCCACCATAAAGCTGACTTGTACTAATAATATTATCTCCAGCATCTGCTACATTGATGATACTATAAAAAATTGCACTCATTCCACTAGCAACGGCTAACGCTGCACTTCCACCCTCATACTCTGCAAATCTTCTCTCTAATACTGCTGTTGTAGGATTTCCCACACGAGTATAAACATTATCAGTACCTTGTTCTAAATTAAAACTACTAGCTGCAAAATCAGCACTTCCAAAGTCATAAGCTGTACTTTGATAAATTGGTACTGCCATTGTTTTTTGATTATCTTTTTCGTATCCATAGTGGATTCCAATAGTTTCTTGATTCATAAATATCCTTTTATAAATTTTACTTATTCTACACTTTTTTTTTAAATTTATAAATAAAAGTTACTATTTTTTTAAATTTTTTTATGAAACTTAAAATGGATAGAGGAGAGTTAAATATAAATTAATTGGTTTTTGCAATGATATTATCAGATTTTGAAAAGTCTATTAAATCTTCAGTAGTTTTAATATTTTTAGGTAATTGACTTATTGAATACTCAAAAACTTTCGCAGTAGCTAGAGCATCCTCATAAGCTCTATGCATAATATAATCATCAATATTTAAGTGTTCTTTTAAGTATTGAAGTCCAAATTTAGAACTATTTATTGTTCTTTTTGCTAAATCAATACTACAAAGATGTCTATTTACTAACTTTCCATAACCAATTTTTTCAAGCCAAGCAGAAATAAAATTATAATCAAATTTTACATTGTGAGCAACAAAAACACTATCAGCTAAAAAAAGTTTAAACTCTTTTAATACATCTTTATTTTTCGGTGCATCTTTTAAATCTTCTATTGTAATATTTGTAACTTTACTTACATGAACAGGTATGCTTTTTGTATAAACTAAAGACTTAAAACTATCTATAATTTTTCCATTTTGATACTTAACAGCACCAATTTCAATAATTTGGTCTTTTGGTGCTTTACTTCCATTTGTTTCAATATCAACTATACAAAAAACCTGCTCTTTATATGGAGTTGTTTTTGTCTCAAGTATATATCTTTGATTCTTTTTAACTATTGGCAAACCTGAAGCAATTAATATTTCAATATGAGTTGAAGGAGTTTGAGCACCATCTATTTTAGATAATAATCTATATAGATAATCTTTTGCTAAAGAACCTTTTTTAAATTTTGATATTATTTCATCATAATTTAGTTCTGATTCTATTTTTTTTGGTTTTGGTTTTGTTTTTTTTACATCAAGTATCTTCATTTATAGCCTCTTTGCTTTATTTATAAACTCTTTTACTTTTAAAGTGTCTTTTTTACCTTTTGAGTGTTCAACTCCACTACTCACATCAACACCATAAAAATTGAATTTTTTTAACTCATTTAAATTACTACTATTTAATCCACCAGCTAAGATAATTTTAGAGCAATCTATATTTTTAAACCACTCTAAATTTAATCTTTTTCCACTTCCTCCAAACTCCTCTACAAAAGCATCAACTAATCTATATTCATTTGAGTTTTTAATAATATCCTCTTTTGTTTTTACTCTAATTACTTTTATATATTTTGTTTTTAAGTTTTGATATAGTTGTTCGTTAGCTTCAAAATGGATTTGAGCCAAACTCATCTTTGATAGAGTGCAAATCTCATCTATATTTTGTGCATTTTCATTTACAAAAAGTCCAACTCTTTCAATAAACGGAGGAAGATAATCAACTATTTTTAAAGCATTTTGAGGTGAGATATATCTAGGAGATTTTTCATAAAATACAAAACCTAATGCATCTGCCCCAAATTTAATTGCATTTAAGGCATCTTCTAAATTCGTAATACCACAAATTTTAACTCTCAAAAACTATCCTTAAACTTTTAATTTATCTATGGCACTTTTATAATTTTCTGATTTAAAAACAAAACTACCAGCTACCACAATATCAACTCCTGCATCTTTTAACTCTATTATATTTTTGTCATTAACTCCGCCATCAACTTCAATTAGAGCATTTGAATTTTGTTTGATTATTAAATCTTTTAATCTTTTAACTTTTGGTACAACAGATTCGATAAATTTTTGACCACCAAAACCAGGATTTACACTCATAAGTAAAACCATATCTAAGTCATTTAATAAAAACTCTATATCTTCAGGTGGGCTATGTGGATTTAAAACAATTGCAGGTTTAATCCCTAAATTTCTAATTTTTTGAATTAATCTATGAGGGTGTTTCTCCTCTTCGATATGAAAAGATATATATTCTGGTTTAATTGGAGCAAAAATATCTACAAAAAAACTATTATTTTCTACCATTAAATGCACATCAAGTGGTTTTGTTGAAGCCTTTGCAACAGAATCTACTACAACTGGACCTATTGTTAAGTTTGGAACAAAATGACCATCCATTACATCTACGTGAACTAAATCACAACCAGCATCACAAATCGCTTTTACATCTCTTGCTAAATTTCCAAAATCAGCAGATAAAATACTAGGGGCTATTAACATTATTTACCTTATATATAAAATTATTTTTTATCTAGTTAAAAATATAGAAAATGGTTCACTCTTAAATTCTAAATCTATTTGAACACCTTTTTTATTTTGAATAGTGGCTATAACTTCTGCAGTTTTTGTAAAAGTTCTAGGTAGAGTAATATTTGCCCTAATCTCTTTATCACTTAGAAGTGCTTTCACACGTCCACCAATAATATTTACAAGCTCACCGAGTGAATCAGCTAACTCATCTTCACTCTCAACATCTTCTGTACCAAGAAGCAGTTTACAAGCTTTTTTAGCTATATTTTTAGGAAAAATTAAAACTAACATTCCATCCATTTCACCATAAAAGCCAATTGAACTAGCTATTAAATCTTGACCTTTTGCATCAATTTTTAAACTAGATACTGAAGCTGACTTTTTAACTGCAACTGCATTTGTAAGAGTTCTTACAGTATGAACTGCCGCCTCAATAAAGACTGGTAACTGTTTTACAATATCTTTGGTAAGATTTCTTTTACTAATATTAAGTCCACCCATAGAACCATTTATCTCTGCTTGTAAATCTTTATCTAAAAATACATCATCTAAACTATTAAAGAATATTATCCCTATATCTTCAAGCCCATCTTTAAAGTTTGGCAACTTTTTCCAATCAAGTCCAGCTATACAAATTGATGCTCCATACTCTGCCCCTGCGGTTGAAAGTTTGGAAAAAAAGTTTGAAGCGTGAATATTAAATGAGAGAACTCTACTTGCTTCAAATACAAAAAATCTAAATCCAACATTTAAACAATTCATATGATAATTCATATCAAATTTTTCAGCTGAATTTGCGTCTAAATAGCCACTTAAAGTATAAATTATAATATTACCTTTTCTGTGTGAGCCAATTTTTTTACCAGATGAGCCAAAAAATGACTTATCTACAACTGCTTTATACTTATCTATATTCTCTTTTTTTATCTTATTTTTATAATCTCCAAAATCTTTTGCTGCAATTGCATTGTAACCTCGCTCATAAAGCTCAATTACCATTAAATTTTTTTGAGTTGGGTCTTCGTGCCAAATTAATATATTTGAATTAGGAGCAACTTTTGAACTACCCATAAATAGATTTGCTGTTTGCAAATCTTTAAAGATACAAAAATCCATCTCCCCACTAAACATTTTTACAAGTGACGCGTAATTTCTATCATCATAATCACAAAAACCTATATTAACTTTCATCTCTTTTTTAACGTGGTGCAAAACTCCAACTAAAAAGCTAAGTCCATTTTTATTAAAAAAGACGACTTTTTTTAGTGAAATTAAAACACCATCAATATTTTTAAGTCCTAGTAAGTAATCAGTATCAGGCATAGAGATGTAAGATGGAGCATTTGCACCATCAACAAAACCTTGTGGATAAAATATCGCAATTCTATTTTTTGTTATCGGTTTCAATCTATCTCCATTAACTCTTGAAATTCTTTGTAAATATCTTTAATAAATTCAGTGTTAAAATCTATAAAATCATTTAAACCACCCTCTATCATATCGGGTTTACTAAGTTCTAAGAAAAATAGTAAATGTAAATATTTTGCATAAATTAAATCTTTATCATCCTCTTTTGTTTGCATTTTGCCTGAACTTAAAAGTAAAACTCTAAGAGTTCTTTTTGACATATTCCATTTTTTAGCAATAATTGCTGCGATATCAAATAGACTTTTACCACTTAATCTCTTAAGTATAGTATTATAATCTAAATTTTTTACTTCTCTTAAGAGTAAAACATCGTTAATATGATCTTTAAATAACTCTTCACAAACTATCATCGAAGCTGGAATTAATACTGCTGTATCAGATACTTCTCTATCCTCACACTCTAAATGCTCTAAGACTTTATTCCAATTAAACATCAAATCAGCTTGTAAATTATTAAATTTTGAATTTGAAATTTTAAATGTTTTCCAAGCTTTAGGAGTTAAAAGAGAGACTAAATATGAGCTTATCAACTGTTTAGCTTGGTTGATTCCTAAAATTCCAAATATCTGACCTGCATCTTTTATCTCTTTTTTAAAACCAAAAATTGGCTTATTAACTAAATTAATTAAATAATTCATAAGTGCAGGATCGTTTTTAGCAAAACTAGCAGCTTTTGGTAAATCACCATCTTCTATTGCTTTTAATGAATTTCTTAGAGTTTCAGGAAGTGGAGGAACTTTATCAACATACGCTTTAATTTTTTCTATATCGACCAAAACTATCCTTTAAATAGGCTCTCTTTCGTAAGACTTTTTAGCAAATCTTATCTTTATTTGCATAAAATTCAAATAAAGATTTTAAAAATCCATAACTAAAGATGACTTTGCATAGTTACTTACATTTGCTTCAAAAAAGTTTGATTTTTGTTCGTTAAATTTAGAAAAACTATCAACCCACTTAATTGGATGTTTTACATTATATAATTTTTTTAATCCTACCGCATTTAATCTATCATCAGCTAAATATTTTATATACTCTTCAATTATATCATTTGTTAATCCTAAAATTTGTCCACCTGTGATATATTTTCCCCAAGATACTTCAAGCTCAACTGCATTTTCAAACATCTCATATACATCATCAATTAATTCTGGAGTGAACAAATCTCCTCTCTCTTTTTTAAGTGCATTAATCATATTTTGAAAAAGTAAAAGGTGAGTTACTTCATCTCTTTGAATAAACCTAATCATTTGAGCAGAACCCAACATTTTACCACTTCTTGCAAGTGTATAAATATAAGTAAATCCACTATAAAAATAGATTCCCTCTAAAATTTGATTTGCAAACATAGCTTTTACAAGATTTGTTTCACTTGGATTTGCTGAAAGGTTTTCATAAACTTTTGCAATATAGTCATTTTTAGACTTTAGTTTCTCATCACTCCTCCAAAGCTCATATATCTCATCACTATTAGTAGAGATACTATCAACCATTACAGCATAACTTTGTGAGTGAAGAGCCTCTTCGTAAGCTTGTCTAACTAGTGACAAATTTATTTCAGGTGCAGTAATATAAGGATTCACATTATCAATTAAATTATTAGTTTGTAAGCTATCCATAAAAATTAGTTGAGCTAACGCTTTATCATAAGCTAACTTTTCAGATTCTGTTAAAATTTTATAATCTCTTGCATCTGGTGTCATATCTACTTCTTTTGGAAACCAAGAGTTTGCAAGCATCATCTCCCATAGTTTATAAGACCACTGATACTTTATCTTATTTAATTCAAAAATTCCGGTTGGGTTACCTCCAAAAATTTTCCTATCATTCACACTTTCAAAACTATTTGGGTTATAAATCTTTTTTCTATCTATCATCTATTTTTGACCTCTTTAAAAATTAGGGAAGAATTATATAGAAAAGAAGTTTAAATATATCATTGATAAAAAATTAATTTTTTTATAAAATTTAATATTTAACTTGTTTTGTTACACTTTTTAGTGATAAAGTAACAAATTTTGTATGCATTAATTTTACTAAATAAAAATAATATTTACCCATATAGCTATTTAATTTAACAACAGTTGAGACTTCAATATTATCAATATTACTTTTATCTAGTCTCATAGAAAATCTGTAGTCCATAAATCCCATTGAATCACCAAATACTATCTCATTATCGTTTCTATTAAATATTTTCCAAGAACCAATAGTTGTATCTATTTTTAAATTTGATTTTTTTAAATTATTTTTTACTGTTTGAATTTTAATCATATTCATACTAATAAGTCTTAACCAACTAGGTTGAGATATAAAATAGTATTTTGCAAAATCATCTATATTTTTAAATGTATTTTTATTAAAAGATACTTGAAATGCATCTCTATAATGAATTTTTTCAAAAATATTGAAGATTAAAGAATCTTGTTTAGCATTAGTTTTTTGTATCATTTTTATATCCATTTATACTTAAATTTTGTTCGTTAAATTTAGTCATAATTAATTTGGCAATATTATTATATTGATTCTCAATTGCAATATTAATAGCACTCCAACCCTCAGATGATTTTATATTTACATCTGCACCTTTATTAATTAATAGAGTAGCGATATTTTTATAACTCTTCTCTCTCTCTATTAATTTCAATTCTTTTTGCTTACTTGCTTGATTTAAAGCTATTATTAATGGTGTCAAACCTTTAGAGTTTTTATCATTTAAATTTACTCTTTTATCGTTAATTAAAATTTTTGCTATATTTACATATCCATTTTTAACAGCTTTAATTAACGCATTCTCACCTTCTCTATCTTTTTTATTGATATTTAACTCTTGTTCTAAATAGAGCTTTACTATTTTAGAATAATTTTTATCTGAAGCTATAATAAGCGGTGTTTTTAAACTTTTAAACTCTTTAGCATTAATATCAGCCATATACTCAATAAGAGATTTTGCTATATCAAAATCACCTATTTCACTAGCTCTAATTAGTGGTGTTATTCCAAAATTATTACTAATATTTGGATTTGCCCCATTATAAAGAAGTAAATTTATAGTATCTACATTTTTTGGTTTTGTTGCTAAAAGCATAGCACTAAAACCATATTTATCTTGTGAATTTATACTTGCATTTTTTTCTAGTAAAAACTTAACAATTTCATTATTACCCTCTTCAGAAGCCAACATAAGGGTACTTCTATAATTTTTATCAACTAAATTTATGTCAGCACCTTTATCAATTAAAACCTTTATCACTTCTAAATTTCCACCCTCAGCAGCCAACATAAATGAGCTTTTTTTATCTATATTTTTTGCGTTTATATCAGCACTACCTTCTATTAAAAACTTAACTATATTTACAATATCTTTAGTTTCACTTTTTCTATTTTTTGCAATATACATAAGTGGAGTCATCTCATAATTATCTTTTATATTTATCTTAGCCCCTGCTTTAACTAAAGCTTTTACAGCATCTGTTTTACCTCCTATACTTCCATACATTAAGGCAGTTCTATTATCTTTATCAGTTAAATCTATCCTAGCACCTGCATAAATTAAATCTTTAATTATATTTATATGATTCTCTGAAGTTGCAATCATAAGTGCTGTCATTCCCTCAAGTCCTGCTAATTTTACACCTCTATTTATATCAATTTCATCTGAAGATATTACTACTAAAACAGCCTCTTGATGTCCATTAATGACAGCTTCTATAAACTTTAAAAAGTTTAAATCATCTTCTGCATTTAGTGTGAAAATAATTAAAATTATTATTAAAAAATTCTTCATCATTATAGAACTCCATTTTTTTATTAAAAAAAGCAATATTTATTCCAAAAAAACTAACTATTCCTTACATCTTTAATAAATTTTTGCCAAGTCTCATTTGGTTTCCAAAATGTTTCTAATAGCTTTTTATCATCTTCTTTTAATTCTATTAATTTGTAAAGATAAATAAAAGTAGTAACACGATAATTTTTAGTACAGTGTATCCACAATTTTTCATCTTTAAATATATTAATTATTTTGAGAAATATTTTAAAATCTTCTATTTTTGGCTTATAAAAATTTACAGGAATATGTATATAAGTAATATTAAGTTTAGTTAGTATTTGTTCTTCATTTTTTATAACTTTTGAATCCGTTGGCATAGTTAAAGATATAACTATTTTAAAATTTTTTTTTGCTATACACTCAAAATCATTAATATTAGGAAGTCCTGATGTGTAAATTTTATCATCTATTTTAAAAAAATTTTCAACATTCATAATTTATTATTTTCCTTTTAATTTAGTAATTAAAATTTTATTTTCCATCATTTTTGGAATTAATAACCTATTTTTAGAATCTATATAAAAATCAGCCATACCTGCTACTAAGTCTAACTTTAAAGTTGTAAGTTTTGAATTATTTAACACTTTTATAACCCCTTTTTTCTCAAATGCTACCCAGTTGCTAAAATAAATTTTATTATCTTTTATAAATAATCCATCTAAATAACCATTATAATTACTAAGTTTTTTAAATTTTAAATTTTTTAAATCTATAAATCCAATTTTTCCATTTGGCTTATTCTCTTCTCCAAAACCTACTATATATAATTTATTTTTTAAATAAAAAATTCCATTTGCACCTTTTATCTTTTCTATTTTTAATTTCTCATAGCTTCTATTTTTTAAATAAATTTTATAAATACTTCCACTTATTGTTTCAGAAACAAATAGAGTATTATTATCTTTTTTTGTTATATCATTTAAAAATTTAACACCTTTTATCTCTAAACTAAAAACCTCTTTTTTACTCTTTAAATCAAATCCTAAAAGCTTATCAATATCAACTGTATATATAATATTATCAATAATACATAAGCCTTTTGGTGCATTTAAATTATCAATAAATTTCAGTTGTAAAATTTTTCCATCATTTGAGAGTTTAGAGATAAATCCATCTCCATCTTTTGCCATTGGTTTTAACTCTTTACCAACATTTGAAACATAAATAAATTTCTCATTACTAATAATTGATTCAGGTGAACTAAACCCTCCAATCTCTTTTGCAAAACTTATTGTAATAAAAATTAATGAAATTAATAATTTTTTCATAAAATCTCCCTGTTTTTTTATAATATAAATTTTATAATTTTTTATAATTTAAATCTATCAGAAAAGGAGATATTTTTGTTAGTTTTTAATTTTTTGTAACTGTTTTGGAGTTATCCCAAACTCTTTCTTAAATCTTTGAATAAACCAAGAAATATTATCAAACCCAACTTCAAAGCAAACCTCTGTCACATTTAAGTTTGTAGTAGTTAAAAGAACTTTTGCTCTTTCAAGTTTTTTTTTGTCAAACCATATTTTAGGAGAGATTCCAAATGCCTCTTTAAACTCTTTTCTAAATTGACTTTGACTAATTTTTAGTTTTATTGCAATCTCTTTAATACTTTTAAACTCATCAATATTACTCTCAATGTAATTTTTTAAATTATTTGATTGCAAAATTTCATTTAAAAATCCTAAAAACTCCTCTTTTGCATTTGAATTTATTAAATTTAAAAAAAACTCTTCAAATTTTAATTTTAAAATATTTTTATCTATATCTTTTTGAGTAAAAATTGAAATCATAGAATCAATTGAAATTTTCATATAAGAAGTTATATCTACTTGAAATATATTTGAGCTATTTTTATATGTTGATAACTCCTCTTTAATTTTAGGATATTTTAAAATAATTTCTTTCAAAAGTTTCTCTTCATAAAAAAATATAAGTGCTTCATACAACCCCTCTTTAAGTGATAAAATTTCACTCATTACATAATTTCCTTTTTTCAAAAAAAGTGCAGAATTACTTTTAATATAAAAATCTTTATCTGCGTGAATAACTTTTTCACCTTTTATTACAAAAATTAAAATATTTTGCTCTATTTTTACTTCATTTTTAATAGCTTTTTTATACTGAATCCACTTGGTATAAGATAAACCATCAATATCTAGTATCATCTCATTATTATAAAAAAATTTTGGTATTACATAAAGCATTTTACTCCTAAATCATTATTTATTGACAATAAAAGATTTTAAAAGTATAATTTTAGCTTAATTTTATGAAAGGCTATATTATGAAATATCATCATTTAAACACTTATAAACTGCTTATCACTTCTTGGCTCAGGTAAATCTTAACACAACTTTTTTAATTATTCTTAATTTTTATTACTGTTAGATTTTTTATTAATTTAAGGAAAAATTATGCAATTAATTACACAAAATGATAATTTAAATGTTTATTTAGCTAGTAGTGAAATAGTTGATTATTTTAATCCAAACATACAAAAAATTTCACAAAATTTTAAAACTTTAAGTGGCTTAGAGTTAATAAAAACTGTATATGAATTTGTACGAGATGAAATTACTCACTCTTTTGATATAAATAGTAAAGTTAGCACTTGTAGTGCAAGTGAAGTATTAGAATCTAAAGAGGGAATTTGCTTTGCAAAAAGTCATCTTTTAGCATCAATTTTAAGATATTTAAATATTCCTAGTGGTTTTTGTTATCAACTTTTAGTTTTTGATGATAGTGATTTAGAGTATAAGAGTCTACACGGCTTAAACGCTGTTTATGTCAAAGAGTTTGATAAATGGATACGAATTGACGCACGAGGAAATAAAGATAGTGTTAATGCTAAGTTTATTCCACCAAATGAGCAATTAGCTTTTAAAGTTCGTAAAAATTTTGGTGAAATTGACTATAAAACTATTTTTATAAATCCTGATAAGAATGTAGTTGAATCTTTAAAAAATGCAAAAGATTTAAATGAGTTAAAATATAATTTGCCTGATAAATTAAAAATAGTAAAATGAAATTATTGCCAATTGAAATTAATGATTTTCATTTTATACAACCTTATATTAAATCTAAAAAATTACAATATCAATTTTCTGCAAATATTTTTGAGTATCCATTTAATAGGGATAATTTTGCGAAATATGTAATAGAGTATGAAAAAGAGTTAAATAGTCCATATCCTTTAAGATTTTTCTTTAAAATGCTAAATAGCAGTGGTGAATTTATAGGAAACATAGCTTTTTATCAAATAAATTATGCTCTTAGAAGTGCAACTTTAGGATTAGTTTTAATAGTTGATAAGTATAAAAAACAAGGATTTAATCAAAAGATGTTAAAACTAATGCTTAGTAAAGCTTTTAATGAATTAAAACTACATAGAGTAGAACTTATCGTATTTGATTTTAATAAAAGTGCAATTAAATCTTATGAAAAATTTGGATTTAAAAAAGAGGGACTTTTGAGAGAAGTTATTAGAGTCGAGGGAGAGTATTGGAGTGCTTTTATGATGAGTATATTAAGTTATGAATTCAAGGAAAAATATGAAAATTAAAATTATAGAAGATATTTCAAAAGTTAATTTTAATGATTTAGCAAAAGTAATTGAGTTAGCACCTCTTGGTAAAAGAGAGCCTGAAAAGTTAAAAATTGCATTTGAAAACAGTATGTATAGAGTTTTTTTATATGATAAAAACAAATTAATTGGTGCTTGTAGAGTTGTCTCTGACGGAGTTGATTGTTCAGTTTTATGTGATGTTGTACTTCTGCCTAATTATCACGGATTAGGATATGGTCAAAAGATGATAAAACATATCTTATCAAAAATAGAGGAGTATCAAAAAATAATACTATATGCAGTTCCTAATAAAGAGGAATTTTATAAACAATTTGGATTTAAAGAGATGACAACAGCAATGGCAATTTTTAAAAATCAAGATATACAGAAAATTTTCACAAAGGAGTAGATATGAAACGAAGTGAATTTGAGATAAAAGATAAAAAAATTATAGAAAATGTGTTAATAGAGGCTGAATATGGAACTTTAGCACTATGTGCAGATAATAAACCTTATAGTGTACCGATAAATTTTGTATATGTTGATGAAATCTTTTACTTTCACGGATCAAAAAGTGGTAAAAAAATTGAATATATAAAATCAAACCCAAACGCATCACTTAATGTAGTTTTACCATACTCTATTATTCAATCATATTTTAGCTCAAATGATGGTTTAGCCTCTCCTACAACACACTTTTTTAAATCAATTTCAATTGATGGAGAGATAGAGTTTATAAAAGAGTATGAAAAAAAAGTTTTTATATTAGAGGCTTTAATGAAAAAATTTCAACCAGAGGGTAAATATATTCCATTAAGCGAAAAAGTATATTCAAAAGTGATAAATGCAACTGAAATTTTTAAATTAAATCCAAATGAGATAAGAGCTAAATTTAAATTAGGACAACACTTACCAAAAGAGCGATTTAATATGATAATAGAGCATTTAGAGACAAGAGGAAGTGAGATAGATAAATTAAGTGCAATTGAGATGAGAAAATTTTCTCAATTAAAAGTTTAAAATATGGCTACTTTAAATTTAAATGAAATTATGATAACTGGTAGAACTTTGAGTGAATATAAAGCTTTTTTTGATTTGGATTTAAATTCACTTAAAGATAAAAAAGTTTTAGATTGCCCATCTGGTGTCTCTTCATTTGTAGCAGAAGCAAATGAGAATGGAATTAGTGCAGTTGGTGGTGATATAATTTATAAATTTACTAAAAATGAAATTAAAAATCAAGCTTTAAAAACGATAGATGATATTTATAGAGATGTGAGTTGGATGGATAATAATAGTTTTAAGTTTTATAAAGATATTAAAACACATAGAACTCATAGAGAAGATGCACTAGAAAAATTTTTAAATGATGAAAAAAATAATTATAAAGAGACGAATTTATTAAATTTAAATTTTAAAGATAACTCTTTTGATTTGGCACTATCTAGTCATTTACTCTTTTTATATGATGATAGATTTGATTTAGAATTTCACTTAAAAGCAATTTTAGAGATGCTTAGAGTCTCCAATGAAGTTAGAATATTCCCACTAATTGATTTTAAAAATTCAAGAGTTAATGAGGAAAAAAATTTATCCCCATTAGTTTATGAAATAATGGATGAGTTAAAGAGAGACTTTGATGTAAAAATTAAAAAAGTCAGTTTTGAATTTCTAAAGAGAGGAGATAAGATAATGGTTATAAATTGTTTATCTTAAATTAAATAAAAATAACTATTTTAAAATCATTTTTATTAAAATTTAGATATAATTCCAGCTAAAAAAATTCCAAACAAGGATTACAACAAAATGGCAAATCATAAATCTTCTAAAAAGAGAGTTTTACAAACAGCGGTTAAGACAGAAAGAAATAGATTCTATAAAACAAGACTTAAAAATATAGTTAAAGAAGTTGAAGCTAATGTAGCTGGAAATGATAGCGAAAAAGCAAATACTTCTTTTAAAATTGCAAATAAGTTTATCCATAAATGTATAAGCAAAGGGATACTTAAAAAAAATACAGCTGCAAGAAAAGTTAGTAGATTAAATAAGCTTGTTAATAATATAGCAAGTTAATAAACTTGTTAAAATCTAAGTTAGAACCTTTTATTAAAAGGTATGAAGAGATAAACTCTCTTTTAAGTTCTCCCGAAATTGTCAGCGATATTAAGAAAATGACAACCTTGTCAAAAGAACAATCCGATATTTTACCAATAGTTGAAAAAGCTAAAGAGTATATAGAAGTTTGTGATTCAATTGATGAAAACAGATCTCTATTAGATGATAATGAGTTAGGTGAGCTTGCTAAAGAGGAGCTAAAAGAACTTGAACCTCAAAAACCTAAATTAGAAGAAGATATAAAAGTTTTACTCATCCCAATAGACCCAAATGATGATAAAAATATCTATCTTGAAATTAGAGCTGGAACTGGTGGAGATGAAGCCTCTTTATTTGTAGGAAATCTACTGAAAACATATCTTAGATATGCAGAAAATAGAGGTTGGAAAGTTGAGCTTATGAGTTCAAGTGAAGGTACTGCTGGAGGCTTTAAAGAAGTTATAGCACTATTTAAGGGTGAGCAGGTATATAGTAGACTTAAATATGAAGGTGGAACTCATAGAGTTCAAAGAGTTCCAGAGACTGAAACACAAGGTAGAGTTCACACATCAGCAGTTACAGTAGCAATTATGCCTGAGGTTGATGATGTTGAAATTGAGATAAATCCAAATGATTTAAAGATAGATGTAATGCGTTCAAGTGGTTGTGGTGGGCAGAGTGTTAATACAACAGATAGTGCTGTTAGAATTACACACTTACCAAGTGGAATTGTAGTTACAAATCAAGACCAAAAATCGCAACACAAAAATAAAGACAAAGCTATGAAAGTTTTAAAAGCTAGACTTTATGATTTAGAGATGCAAGAAAAAGCTGAAAAAGAGGGAGCTGATAGAAAATCACAAGTTGGAACTGGTGATAGAAGTGGCAGAATTAGAACTTATAATTACCCTCAAAATAGAATAACAGACCATAGAATAGGCTTAACTCTTTATAGATTAGAAGAGATTATGTTAAATGGACTTTTTGATGAGATAATTGACCCGTGCGTAGCACATTATCAAGCAGAGAGTATGAAAGAGGCTGGACTTTAACCTCTTTTATTTTTTAACATGACAAAATTTCCATTGACTCTTGTATATCTTTTTTTATTCTACCCATAAATGAACTAAACCCCAACATATCACTTGAATCTAACTTAAAGTCACTTATAGCTACACAAACAGTCATATTTTCTAAAAATATTAATTCTACCTCTATTTTTTCCAATACTTTTATAATTTTCTCATTTTTATCTTGCATTTTTTTCCTTTTATTAAATACTTTGCCTAATTTTGCTAAAATTTAAGGTTATAGACTTTATTAATTTATTTTATTGGTAATATAAATAATTATATAAAATATACCGATAAAAGTCAAGGATAATTATGGATTTATTATATAAAAATGAAAATTTTACTAAAATAAGAAAAAAACTAAGATTAAATCAAACTGAATTTTCTAAAAAACTCGATACATCTCAAGATATGATTTCTAATTATGAAAATAAAAAAATTGAGCTTCCTTCAAAAATTATTGATATATTGCATAAAAAATTGAATATAGATATACATTGGCTTTTAACTGGTAAAGGTGAAATGTTTTTAAATTCTAAAAAAGATAAAAATAGCAATATTGAAATTGATGAAGATGTGCTTGATATTTTTAAAGTCGTTTATAAAAAAGCAGTGAAAAGTGATAAAATTAATCTTCTTGAAGAGTGTCTATTTGAGTGTGGACAAAAAATAAAATAAAATTGTCAAATTTAAATGCTTAAATTAAAAGTTATTTTATAATACGAATCTATTTTGTGTATTATATATCTGAAATGTGAATTAAAATATTTGAAACTTTAAAAAAAATAACTAAATTAATTCTTTTTGATATGTTGTTAATCTTTTATATTTTTTATTTTTTTTCATAAACAAATTTTATCAAAAAGCTAATCAAAAAGCCATTTATTTTTAGCTTATTTAGTCAGTGCCGGATACCTCTAATCATTTATAATCTATTTTAAGTTAAATTTTAATTGATAATTTTTTAATATAAATAATATAAAAATATTACTCCAATTAAAATTCTATAGACTCCAAAAGGTATAAAATTAAATTTTGCCACAAAAGTTAAAAATGTTTTGATGGCAAAAAATGCAAATGTAAAAGCTGATAAAAAGCCTACAATTAAAATTAGAGTATTATCAAAATTAAATTGTTCATAATTTTTATATACATCATAAGCAGTTGCCATAAACATCGTTGGAACAGCTAGTAAAAAGCTAAATTCAGTTGCGACTCTTCTATTAAATCCCAAAAGTAATCCACCAACTATGGTTGCTCCACTTCGGCTAGTACCAGGTATCATTGAAATTGATTGAAAAAGCCCAATAAAAAAAGCTTGTTTGTAACTTATCTCATTAGTGTTATTAATTTTAACTCTCTCTTCTTTATAAAAATACTCTAGTGCTATAAATATAATTCCTCCAAAAATTAGCATAAATGCTACTGTTTCAGGTGCAAAAAGTGCTTTTATATGTTTATAAAATAGAAATCCTAAAATTCCAGTTGGAATAAAAGCTACTATTAATTTTTTCCATAAAGTAATTGATTCTCTATTATTTGGAATAATTTTATCTTTAAATACAAATATAACTGAAAGAATTGAGCCTAGTTGAATTATAATTTCAAAAGTCTTATGAAAGCTATCTTGTTTAATTCCCATAAGTTCAGAAGTTAATATTAAGTGTCCAGTTGAGGATACTGGTAAAAATTCAGTTAATCCCTCAACCGCACCTAAAATTATAGATTGTAAAATATCCATATTTATCCTATTTAGCTATTTTTCTATTTAATTTTTATACTCTTGGCAGATGAAATTACTTTTTTAGGTATTGTTATCTCTAATAACCCATTTTTTGAATCAGCTTCTATTTTATCAGAATCTACATCGTTTGGAAGTGTGAAACTTCTTTGAAATTTACCAAAATTGCTCTCTATTTTTGAATAATTTTCTCCTTTAATATCTTTTTTACTCTCTCTTTGAGCAGTTATACTTAAGATATTATTATCAACTTTTAAATCTATTCCATCTTTTGTAACTCCAGCTAATTCAACTTCGATATAGTAATTTTTTTTATCTTCTCTCTCGTTTACCCTTGGAGAGTAATAGTTATTAATACCACCTCTAAAAGTAGAGTTAAACTTATTTTCAAACTCTTTAAAATTACTTAAAAAATCACTATTAAAAAAGTTATTATTAAATTCTCTAAACATAGCATTATAAGGATTTGTATTATCCCTACTTAAATCACTCAACTCTTGAGCTAAATACTCTAATACACTATTTAACTTATTTTTATCTAATTTATTTAAATTCTCCTTTTCAAATGTTACTAAAGCTTCACTTAGTGAATTTAACGCTTTATCTAAGATTTCTTTCTCACTTATCTCATTTGCAAATAGAGTCGTTGATATTAATAAAACCGCACTCAATCTTTTAAACATTTAATCCTCCTAATAATAAATATAAGATATAAAAATCATATCAAGTTTAGTAAAATATTGTCAAGTGTTTGATGTTAAAAAAAAGTAAAAAATGTTAAACTTAAATTAAAAATATAAATAGAGAGTTATTGAATGTTTAATGGATTGATTAGAGAAATTGCAAAAGTTCAAAGTTTTGATGGAGTGCTTTTAACTATAAAAGCTAAGCACAAGCCAAAAATAGGCGATAGTATAGCTGTGAATGGGGCTTGTTTAACTGTTGTTAAATTTGATGAGAGTGGCTTTAGTGTGGAGCTTTCTCCTGAAAGTCAGAGTGTTTTAGCAATTGAGAATTATAAAAATTTAGTTCATATTGAACCTGCAATGAGACTAAGCGATAGAATAGAGGGTCATTTAATTCAAGGACATATCGATTGTGTAGGAGTAATTGATAAAATTATCAAAAATGAAAACTCTTATGATTTTCACATAAAAGTCCCAAAAAATTATATAAAATTTATTATTCCAAAGGGAAGTATAGCAATTGACGGAATAAGTTTAACTATTAATGCAGTTTATGAAGATGCTTTTAAACTAACGATTATTCCTCATACTATGCAAAATTCTCTTTTTAAAAATTATAAAGTAAAAAGCAGACTAAATATTGAAACTGATATGTTTGCAAGATATGTACATCATATGTTTATGAATAAAGATAAAAAACTTAGTTGGGTTGATGTAGATAAAATAATGGCGAGTTATTAAGGGGAACAAATGAATAATCAAATAGTTTATTTTAATGAATTTCAAAATTTATTTGCAACAATCATTAAAAATGATGTGATATCAAAAGAATTTTTGGACCAATTTTATGAATTTTTACCATCAATATTTCATTACGAAGAAGAGAGTGAAAAAATAAATATTGATTTAATAGTTATTCTTGATATTGATAAAGTTTTAGAAAAATCAAAAAGTTATAAAAAGATTAAATTAGCCAATGAAACTTTAAATAATATGAATATAAGAAAAAAGATAAAGTCATTTGCTCCATTTTGCAATAATGGTTGGAAAATATATATATCTTTTTACGATAAAGAAGTAGAGTATGGAATATTAAAAAACTTTGCAGGAATAAATTCACTTACAATTATGGATACTCCTAGAATAATAGCTTTTAAAGTAAAAAAAATAGATAAAAACATTGTTGAAATTCAAGTTAAAAAAGATAAAGAGATTCATAATTTATATTTAAATTTAAGTATAACAAAAAGAGAAATCAAAGATTCAAGAAAAGAGAATATTATCAAGTTGGTAGATTGTTTTACTAAAGATTTAAAAGATAAAAACAGTTTGAAACAATTTCAAGATAATATAAAAAACTATCTCTATTTTAATTTTGAAAAAATTCACGGTACAATTATAACTATTGTAGATTCAAACCAACCAATAGATTATTATTTTATAAATGGTATTATTTTAGAAGAACCAATTAATCTTTATCAAGAGTTTGAAAATTATCAAAGTAGTTGTTTAGAATTAAATCAAAGTAATATATCTGAAAAATATTATAGTATGATAGGGGTACTCTCTAGGGCTGTTGATATAGATGGTGTTACACTTCTTAGTTCTAAAGGTGAAATATTAGGTTTTAATATCTTCATTGATGATAAAAACGAATCAAAAGATACTATTGTTGGTGGTTCAAGAACAAGGGCAACACATAAAATAATTAAATCTAATGCTAAAGGTTTGTTGGGTGTATATTTTCAATCAGAAGATGGATACTCTTTTTTTGAGGAGATAAAAGATGAGCAATAATATAGTTTTATGGGAAAACTCAAAAGCAATTTTAATTCCAAACAATGAACAAGGAAGTATTGAAGCTATATCAAATTATATAGTAGCTTTAAATCAAAAAAATATTTCTAAAATAGTAAATTCATTTAATAGTGGATTTTATGATATAGCAATAGAGTATGCTTGGAATAGGGCTATAAATTTATTAGAAAAAAAAATTTTATCTTTTGGATTAGATTTTATTGCTGAAATGGTTGGAAGAGATTATTTAAATTCAATGGATGAAATTTCTCCAATTGAAAAGATAAATTTAGCTTTTGAACTTGGAATAATAAATTCTACTGCAAAATTAGAATTAACACATAGTTATGAAATAATAAGACACTATATTGATATTAATGTAAATGATGAGAACTCAAATGAAGAAGTAGAAGAGATAAATATTCTTAAAGCTCTAAATATTATTCTTGATTTAACTAAATATATTTTAGGAAAAAAATTAGAAGATACAAGTTTAGATTTTATAAAATTCAGAGAAAACTTGAAAACAGTAGTATTTAAAAGTGATTCACAAGAGATTGAAACTCTAAAAACCTCTCCATATTTTTATATTAAAACAATTGTTAGAACACTACTTAATTTAATAAAAACATTAGAGGGTGGAGAGAGAGAGATTGCGTTAAATAATACTCAAATTTTCTTAATAGCTTTATGGGATAAACTATTTATAGAAGACAAAAAGTTAATTGGTAAAACTTATGCTATGGCTATAAGTGAGGGAAATAAAACTATTTTTAATACATTAATTAATGTATTAGAAAATACAAAAGGCTTTGATTTTGTTCCTGAAACAACTCGTTCAAATAGTTATGCAAGAGTAGCTAAGCAGTTGATTTCTGCTCATTTTAATTTTAATAATTTTTATGAGGAATTTCCTTATACTAAAAAATTAAGCCAAATGGGTTCAATTATCCCTGATATGGCTTTTGAAGATACTATAACAGCCATAATACTCTCTTACTTGGGTAATCAATATGGTCACTCTAGAAGTGCAAAAACTTATTTAAAAGAGATTTTACCAAAAATCACTCAAAAACAGTGGGAGTATTTTTTTAATACTTTAATTATAGAAAATGAGTATGTTTTAAGTAAATTATCAAATAAATATGTATTAGATAATTGGTTTGATTTAGTTGAAAATTATGTAAGTAAAGATTTAGATATAACATCAAAGTATGGTAAAAAATTTTATGAAGCATCCATAACAAAAAATGAAAAAGTTTTAATAGCTGAAGCTAAAACAGCACTTGTAAATATAAATGGAAAATAAAAGAATTTTTTTAAAGGTAAAAAATGAATTGGCAAGAAGATAGAGATAGATATATAGATAAATTAGAGGATTCTAAAAAAGCGATAGATTATATACTTCATATAAAAAGTACATTTTTACAATTTAGTGAGAGTAATATTGAAGTTGAAGCAAATAGATATAAAAAACAAATTGATAGATATATAGATAAACTTAAAAAAGATAAATTTGAAGTGGCTATTGTTGGATTAGAGAAAGCTGGCAAAAGCACTTTTGCAAATGCTTTAATGAAAGCAGATTTTTTACCTGAAGCAAAACAGAGATGTACATTTACAACAACAATCGTTGAAGCCTCAAATGATGATATTGCAGAAGTTGAATTTTTTACAAAAGATGAATTTGTTAAAAAATTCAATGATTTACTTGATTATATAGAGTTTAGTGGTGCAAAATTTGATAGTTTGAGTTTAGAGGATATTGAAAATCATTTAAATGCACTCTCTCAAACAGACCCAAGACGATATGAAGAGATTTCAAGAAGTGATACCCTAGATGATATAAATTCTATTATTGCTAAAAGAGATGATTTAAATAGATATTTAGATGCCAAAAAATTAAAATTAGAGGGTGCTAATTTAAAAGAGGATATTAGGGAATATATCGTAAAAGAGGAGATTGCAAGAGCTGTAAAAGAGATTTCAATTAAATCTTCAAACTTAAAAGGCTTAAATGATTTAATCCTTTATGATGTCCCTGGGTTTGATTCTCCTACAAAACTTCATAAAAAACAAGCAATTGATAAAATGATAGACGCTGATGCGGTTTTATTCGTCATATCTATTGCCGATAGGGTTAGCTTTGTAAAGAGTCAAATTGATGTTTTAAACTCTGTTCAAGATGAGTATGGGCAATCTTTAGCTGATAAAATGCTTGTTTTTGGAAATAAAATTGATGTACACATCGCGTTTGACGGGAATGGAATTGATAAAAATAAAAGTTTAAGTGAAATTAATGAGTATAAAGAGCTATTAAAAAATGAGTTGCTTAAATATAAAATCTTTAATGAAAATAATATATTTTTTGGCTCACCTTTAGCATATTTAGAATCACAACAAGTAATTGACTCTAAAAGTAGTATTTCTAAAATGAAAATTTTAGAGTTAGAGAGTGGTATTGAAGCTATGTTAGAGAGATTAAATCAATTTTTTAACTACGACAGATTTAATATTTTAGTAAATATTTTAAATAAATTAATTGCTGATATTAAACAGTTTTTAACTCTATTTTTAGAGCAAAATAAAATAGATGAGAATAATGATGATAATTTATCTGGTCAAATGTTAAATTTTGTAGATGAATTTTGGTTACCTAAGAGAGATATTTTAATTCAAAGTTTAAATGAGCTATCAAATGATATGAACTCTAAAGCATATCAAGTTGATAAACTAATTTCAGAAAAAATTTCAAGCGATTGGATTCCTAAACTTTTGATTACAGATGAAATTATAAATCATCATCACAATAGATTAGCAAGTGGAAGTATTAAAACCCAGCAACCTGAAAAAGTAAATGCAAATATTAGAGATGAACTTTATAAAAACTCTGTAAATGGATTTATTGAAATTTGCTCAACTATTGCAATTGAAAAAAATGGTGAAATTCAAAATAAAATTAAAAATTTAATAAATAGTGTACTTTGTGGAGATAAATCTCTCCCAACACTACAAAAAGTAAAAGAGAAATTAAGCCTTAAAATTGATGAGTTAGTTGGAGATTTTTCTTATGATAAAAAGTCATACACTCCACTTATTAGCCGTTTTGCAAATGATATTTTAGAGATTTTAATATTAAATCCAATTACAGATAAATTTGAGGGGACAAGAGTTAATAAGTTTTTAAAATCTCAAAAAAATATAGAATCAATTATGATTTTTGATAAAAATTATAATGAAGAGTTAGAATTTTTTGAACAAGATTTAGTGAAAAGATTATTAATTCAAGAGAGTTTAGTTGATATAGAAGAGATTAAAAAAAGATTAGATAATTCATTAAAAGACTTATTTAAAGTTGAAGATGGTGAAGATGAGGGATTTAAAAAATTTAAAGAAGATTTAGCAAAAACTATAAATGATAAAAAATTATCTATTAAAAAAGTTATTAAAAACATATTTAACTCCCCTGCAATGCTTAAAAATATGAGTGAAGATAATTTAAATGAACTTCAAAATTTAATTGATAGCTCAATTGAAAATGCACTAGAGGGATTAATTAAAAATGCACAAGTAGCACTTAATTATAAAGAGGTGAAAGATGAGTTAAATGAGGATATTAATTCACTTGAATTTATCTTAAATAATATTGTCTTAAAAGCTGTCAAAATCGAAGAGCCATTTAAACACTCAATTGAGTATCAAATTCAAGCGATTAAAAATGATTTAGAGAGTGGCAAAAAACTCAAAAGTTTTGTAAATTCAAATATTGCAAAAATTGAGAGTGAAAAGTTTGCCTATATTGAAAATAGATATAAAAAATCACAAGAGTTTAATGAAGTTATCCAAGTTTGTGAGGAAGTGGTAGGAAAATTATAAAATTAAATTTACTATCTCTTTTGCTCCATTTGGAGAAATTTCATTTTGTAAATTTTTACTAATTTTTGATAAATCACTCTCTAAAATTTTAAATATAAAATCCTCTTTTAACTCATCTTCTCGTTTTAAAAAACACAACTCTTTATCAGCTAAAAATTTAGCATTATGGTATTGATGGTCTTTTGCAGCGTATGGGTATGGAATAAATAGAGTGGGAACTTGATTGGCTACAAGTTCCCAAAGAGTTGAAGCCCCAGCTCTTGAAATTGCAAAATCAGCCTCAGAAATTTTCTCTATTAAATTTTTATGAAAATTAAATACATCTGCAAAAATTCCCATCTCTTCATAAGCCTCTTTTACTCTTAAAAAATCACTATCACCTGTTTGATGTATAATTTTTATCCCCATCTTTTCTAAATCTTTTGCAATATGCAAAGCAAATGAGTTTATGTGTCTTGCCCCTTGGCTTCCACCTAAAAATATAATAGTTTTAACTTCTTTTCTAACTCTTGCACTCTTAAAAAAATTTTCATCAATTGGATAATCTTTAACTTTGGAATCAAAATATGAAGAGATAAACTCTTTTGCAAATGGTTTTAAGAGTCTGTTTGATTTACCTATAATTGCATTTTGTTCGTGAATAAAAAGTTCTCTTTTTGTTAAAATTGAGGCGAAACTTGCTGGTGCTGAAGAGTAGCCACCAACACTAAAAACTTTTGTGATATTATTTTCATTAAATATTTTTTTAACTTCATTCATAGCTTTGTAAATTTTGCCTAAAGAGTTGAATTTACCCATAAAATTTTGATTTACAACACCTTTTGTATCAAAAAAATATTTTTTACTAAAACCGTTATCATTTTCAAACCAAGTTTTGTCTTGTCCATAACTTGAACCGATAAAAATAGGTTTTATATCTCTTTTGTTAAATTCATCTTTTATAGATTTTGCAATTTTTAAATGCCCACCAGTTCCACCGCCTGTAATTGCTATCAAATATAATCCTTAATTTTTTATCACTAATTAGAGTATGATTATAACATTATTTATTTAATTTTTTAGATTTTATGAAGAGTGAAAAAGTAAAAGAAAAGAGAAATTTATTTCCAAATAGTTGGTGGAAGAGTTCCAATATTTGAGCCATCAGTAAATTCAGCACTCTCTCTATTTTTTAACTCTACACCTGAATTAAATCCGTAACCACCATTATATTTTGCTTTTATCCAAAAGCCTTGACCTGGTGTTAATTTTGTAAGTGAATTATCTCTATTTCCAGGTACATAAGTCTTCCAACTTCCTGACTCAACATCAAAAGCAAAAACGCTCTCAATTCCTGAAACTATAGCCATTCCTCCAACTGTTTGTGGTGCAAATAAATCCTCTACCGTATATGCACTATAACCAGGTAAGCCAACTAAATTCCAACCAACTTTAATACCTATTTTTACAATTGAAGTTTTAGAGACACCATCAGTAGCTGTTCCTTCTGTTTGAGTTGCACCTGAAGTTGGTATCTGTGGTGGAAAATCATCACTTGCAAATATTGAACTTAAAAGCATTACACTTAATAATATTTTTTTCATAAAATCGCCCTTTTTATTATAATTTAATTTCCAACAACTGGAGGCACATCAACATTGCCTAAACCATCGCCTTTATAAGTTAAACTCTCTATTTGAACTTCACCATTAAATTCATAACTCATATTATATTTATTATTTACCCAAAAGCCCTGACCAGGGTATAAATTTATCAAGCTATTATCTCTATTTCCTGGTACATAACTAAGCCATCCGCCTTGTTCAACATCAAAAGCAAAAACACTTTTTATATTTGAAACAATAGCCATCTCCTCTTCAGGTGCAAAAAGTTTATCAATAGAGTAAGGAGTATAACCAGGTATTGAGACTAAATTCCAACCAGCCCTTAACTCTAATTTCACATCTTTAGAGTCTATATTTGAAGTAGTTTCGTTTGTAGTGTTTGAAGTTTCAGGCATAATTCCACATTCACTAGGATTATTTTCGCAATAACTTTTCATCTCATTTTTTGCTTCTAAAATTTTAGAATCTAACTCATCTTGAGAATAAATTTTACTCTCATCACAAGTTGAAGTTTGAGTATTACATTCACAATTTTTTAAGTAGTAAAGCTCTTTTATTTCATCTTCACTTAATGCACGGTCATAGATTCTTAAATCGTCAATAAGACCATTCCATTTTTTTCCTCTTCCATTTTCACTCCAACCTCCATTATTACCCCAAAAGTTAGGTGCTCCTATTTCTAAAAAACCATTGCTTATAATTAATCCGCTTTCTGTATCTCTTTTTTTATTAGAAGTTGTATCAATTCCATTAATATAAATTTTTTGAATACCATCTACTTCTGTATAAATAATGTGATACCAAGTATTAATATTTGAAATTTCAGCTTGAGAATAATTACCGTTATCTTCATTTTTTGGAGTTTGATAGCCAATTACTCTTAATGGTTCAGATAACCATAGACTAATATGTTTATCCCCATAATTTGCAAAACCTTCTTCACCTGAATGTATAGAAAAAATTGGATTGTACCATTCAGGATTTTCATTTGTATTTATCCATGTAGATATTGTAAAATCATTTTTTATATTGATAGAAAAATTGTTTTTACGAATATAACTACCTACCCCATCAAAACTTCCAGCTTTTCCCATAATTCCATCTACATATTCAACTCCACCATATTCAGTTCCATTATTACCATTTCCACTACTATCATTTGCATTTCCCTCAAATTCATAGTGTACAACTAAACCATCATTAATTCCTGCAACTAAATAGCCACAAGCTAAAGCCGAAAGTAAAACTTTTTTCATCTCTTTTTCTCCTTTTATTATCATTTATTTAAGTATTGTATTTTAGTGTTTTTAAGATTACCACACCCTTAAATATAACCCATAGGTTATAGAAGAAACTATTCTAACTAATTAAAATTTAACCTTAAATTAACCCATAGGATAAATTTTGAATGAATTTTCAAATATAGAAAAAGAAGAAGTTGAAATCTTCCATAAAAAAATTTCACAAAACATAAAAAGAATTAGAAAAGAGAAAAATATAACTCAACTTGATTTGGCTTTAACTATTGGTTTTAACTCTGTTACATTTTATACAAATGCAGAAAATTGTAAAAAAAATAAACATTTTAATTTAGAACATATTTATAAAATTTCAAAGGCTTTAGAAGTTGATATTTGTGAATTTTTGAAGTTTAAAACTTAAGTTTATTTAAGGAGTATATAAAGTATCAATATTGATACTAAGTTTTTCAATATGAGTTTTTTATAGAGAAAGACTATTTATAAACATCTCCTCTAAATCCTATTTTATTTACATTTGCTACTAAAATTTTTCCATTATCATCAAGATAAAAAATAATTCTAATATCTCCTTTTCTAATTCTATAAAAGTTATTTCTATTTGGTTTTAAATCTTTTAAATCTATATTTGTATCTTCAATTCTTTTTATTTTTTTAATTGCTAAAATAATTAATTTATCAACATCATCAGTTTTAATTAAATGAGAATTTTTATTTAGAAATTTTTGTGATTTTTTAGAGTAAATTATATCTAAAATCATATTTGATAACTTCTTTTACTATCTTTTACAATTTCAAAACACTCTTTATCTTTTAACTCCTTTTCAATTTCATTTAATTCCTCTTTTGAAACACTATCTATTTTAAAAGTATCTTTTGATTTTTCATATTTATATTTTAAAAATTCACTAAAGTCTGCTACCTCTTGAAGCATACTATCAGGTAGTAAATTTATATTTTCTATAATTTTTGATTGGAGTCTATTCATTTTTTTATTCCTAACTTTAATTAAAAATTTTTTAACTTTATACTAAATTTTGCACCTTTGTCGGTATTTTCAACTATTATATCTCCATTATATTTTTGAGCAATTTGCAGACTCATATAAAGTCCTATTCCTGTCCCTTTATCATCAGCTTTTGTAGTTACATTTGGTTTAAATATATCATCTATTATATTTTCAGGGATACCACCTGCATTATCTTCTATCTCTAATATTAAATTAGAATTAGTTGTATAACTCTTAAAAGTTATCTCTCTCTTTTTTTTATTTTTTTCAACAAAGGCATCTTTTGAATTATTTATAATATTTAAAATAATATGTTTAAACTCATTTTCAACTCCTAAAATATTAAAATCTTTACTCTCTAATATTTTAGTAGATATTTTATTTTGTATAAATTCATCTTTTGTTAAAAGTAATACACTATTAACAGTTTTTAATATATTAAACTTTTTTAATTGTTTATTTGGTCTTAAAAATCCTCTAAACTCATCAAGTGTATTAACCATATGTTTGATTTGAGATGATACTTGATTATTTAACTCTTGAATATACTCTTTATTAACTTCACCATCTTCAAAATCCATACCTAACATCATCACTCTTACACTAATAATATTTAGTGGTTGTTTCCATTGATGTGCAACCGCGTCTATCATCTCTCCCATAGCAGCCATTTTAGACTGTTGCATAAGCATTCTCTCATTATCTTGTCGTTTTTTTATCTCATCTTGAACTTTTATTTCTAGATTTTCTTTATAATCACTAAGTTCTTCATAAGCTGTTTTCAAACTTGATTGCTGTCTATCGCTCTGTTTAACTATTTTGTCTAATCTTGTAGATTTTTTATTATAATTTTTTATTAATTTCTCAATTGCATTTTTTAAATTTTTATCTTCACATTTTAAGTTATCTTCTATATACTCTATGAGTTCTTTTTCATTTTCCACTTTAAACCTTTGATTTACTCTTCAAAATTATCCTTATAACTATCTCTAATTTTTAAAAAATCATTTAAATGTTCAAAAAAAATATCTACTAATTTTGGGTCAAAATGCTCTCCTCTCTCCTCTTTAATTAAATTAAAAATTTTATCATCACTCCAACCTTTTTTATAAACTCTATCACTTCCTAATGCGTCAAAAACATCTGCAATTGCTGTAATTCGTCCATAGATATGAATATCTTCTCCTGCAATTCCTCTAGGGTAACCTTTACCATTATATTTTTCGTGATGCTCATAAGCTACAATTGAAGCTGCCCACATAATAGTTCTATTTGAGTGTTTAAGCATTTCATATCCAAGTTCAGCGTGTTTTTGCATAGCTTTAAACTCTTCATCAGTAAATCTTCCAGGTTTATTTAAAATAGCATCAGGAATTGCCACTTTTCCAATATCGTGCATTGGTGAACACTGTTTTAAAAGCTCACACTCTTCTTCACTCATCCCATATTTTACAGCAAATAGATGTGAATACTCGGCAACTCTTTTTACATGGTTTCCTGTCTCTTTTGAACGGCTTTCTCCAATTGCTCCCATAGTGAATATAACTTCTCTTTGAGTATCTTCAATTTCTCTATTTAAATCTTTTATCTCTTTTAAGCTATCTTCAACTTTATCTTCAAGATGATTTTTATACTCATCTAACTCTTTATGTAGAGTAATTAACTGTTTTTGTTGAGTATCACTCTGTTTTACAATTTTATCTAATCTTTTAGATTTTTTAGTATAGTTTCTGATTACTTTTTGAGTTAATTCTTTAAAGTGTGCTATATCATTATTTACAAAACTCTCTAACTGTTCTAATAATTTATCTTCTGTAAGACTCATCTTTTATCCTAATTATCTATTTTATAATCATATTAATATTAAGAGTTTCAAACTCCTCTACAAAATCTTCACCAGCTTCCTCTGCACTATCATTTTTTTCATCATATATCCAATTTATTTGTAAATTATTATCTTCACTTACCTCTTCAAATAAATCAAACAAATCAAAAAAGAGTTGAGAACTACTAGAATTAAAGTAATTTATTTCCATATTAATGGTCGTTTTATCTTTCTTATTAGAATCAAAATACTCTTTTAACCATTCCATTATAGGCTTATAAAAATCATAAGTATTCTCTGGAAAAGAGTCTCCTTTAAATTCTATTAATCCCTCTTCTGCATTTAAAACTATCTTTGGTGTATATTCTGTTTTCTCTATATTTAAATTTTCCATCTATTACTCTCCTTAATTTTATATAGTAACTTTTAGTGTAAAAAGAACTTCTTTAGTATTAAGTTCACTAAAAGTAACCTCTAATGGTTTTATTGACTTTCTAGCCATTTCAATAAAACCAAGCCCAGCACCTCTGTTATGCACTGTTTTTCTACTTCTTCTTGTCTCTTTATATAACTTTTTTAACTCATCTTTATTTAAAGGGGTAAGTTGATCTATATTATTAATAATTTTCTCTTTTTTACTAGCCTCTATCAAGTTACAACTAGATATTAAATACTCTTCTGTTTTAGTATTATGAGTTATAATAATTTTACCTTTACTCTCATAAGTATTATTCCCTTTATCTATACTATCACAAGAGTAACTAAGTATATTTTGCATAATTTCAACAATTACCTCAAAAATATTACGAATTTTTGAAGTTTCGACATTCTCTTCAATTAATTTTTTTTCAACACCCTTAGCTACCTCTACAACTTTTGATTGTGTTATAATGCCATTAAATTCAAATAAAATTTCATCATCAACTTTAAATTCAATTTTAAGTTCTTGTTCACATTTATTAATTGTATTAAGCTTCTGTTTTAACATATCTCCCTCCTTTACTCTATTATCTATAAATTTCATTCCGATAACTGTAACATCATCATTTGGTATTTTATCTCCTTTGTAAGATTCAAAATTGCCTATTAATATATCTTCTTGATCTTTAAAACTCTTTTCTCTATTTTTAAAAATTAATTTTTGAAACTCTTTTTTACCAAAAGGAAAGCCCTCTTCTCCACCACTTTGATCTAAATAACCATCAGTTGTTATATAAACTTGTGTATCTTCATTTAACTCTATTATATGGTCTTTAAATTCAAAACTTGGCTTTGAGCGTTTATAACCGATAGATTGTCTATCACTTTTAATCATCTCTAACTTATCACCTCTAATAATATAAAGTGGTGTTTTTGCTCCTGCGTATTTAATTATATTATCTTTTTTATTATAATATAATATACCTCCATCAAATCCAGCATTTGATATTGTTTCATCTTTTTCTTGTTTTAATAAATGTTTCATACTTTTATTAAAAATAGTTAAAATTTTAGCTGGACTTACAATTTCATCACTATTTACAATTCTACCGATAATTTGTCTCTCAATTGCTTTTGTTAGCATTGTTACAAATGCCCCTGGAACTCCGTGACCGGCACAATCTATCACCATTAATAAAAATTCATTCTCATTTCGTAACTCTTCTAAAAGATAAATATCTCCTCCAACTACATCTCTTGGTTTCCAAATGGCAAAATAATCATCTGTATATTTTGCAAATACATTTTTATCTGGGATTAAAGCCCCTTGGATTAGTGAAGCATACTCTATTGAATCTCTGATCTGTTTATTAGTTTTTTTTAATTTATCAGTTCTCTCTTGAAGTTTAGTTATATCACTTCTAATTGCCATAATTGAAATTATATTTTTGTTTTCGTCTAATATAGGAGTAATAAAGCTATCAACCCAATATGCAGTTCCATTTTTAGCTCTATTTATAATAACACCTTTCCAAGATTTTTTTGCTAAAATAGTATCCCATAAATCTTTAAAAATCTCTTTTGGAGTATCTAAATGTCTTATAATATTATGAGATTTTCCTATTAACTCTTCTCTATCATAGCCTGAAATTTTACAAAACTCATCATTTACATAAGTAATAATTCCATTGATATCTGTTTTTGAAACAATAGAACTTCCATCAACTGCCCGTTTATACTCATTTACTAAATTTTGCTCTTTTGTGACCTCTTTTATTAAACTTAAATTATAAATATTTAAATAAACTCTACTAAAAAATTCATCTCTTGAAAATGATTTTAACAGATAATCATTTGCTCCATTTTTTAAAAATCTTGAAGTTGTATAATTATTTGTATCAGAAGATAATACTATAATTGCCATCTCTTGATTAGAGTATTTTTTTCTAATTTCGGTAGTTAATTCAAAACCGTCCATATTTGGCATATGATAATCTGTTAAAACCATAGAGATATCTTTCTCCTCTTCAATAACTTTTAAAGCCTCAATTCCATCTGATGCTTTAAAAATATTAAAGTAGTGAAGTTTTAAAAAATTTCCAATATATGATCTAAATGTTTTGGAATCATCAACTACTAATATTTTAATATTTTCATTTTTTTTAAGTTGATTTAAAAGCTTAATAGCACTTTTAATATCTGCTAATGAAGATTTAATAATATAATCAACAATAGCTTTTTTAGTAAGTTTTTCTCGGACATTCTCATCAGTAGAAGATGTTAAAACAATAGTTGGTATTTTAAATGAGAGAAGTAAATCTACTATGTTTCCATCCATACTATCAGGTAGGTGTAAATCAGTTAATGATGCAAAGAAGTTATACTCTTTTGATTCTAATATCTTTTTAGTTTCTCCATAATTTTGAGCTACCATTACTTCATAATTTGTATAATTTTTAATAAATTGTTTAATTACTTGAAGATAAGTTTTACTATCTTCAACTACTAAAATATAATCTTTTATCTCTATATTATTATCATTATCTAACACTTAATTAATATCCTCTTGTATAAATTTCATTCCAATAACTGTAACATCATCATTTACTCTATTTTTACCTTTATATTCTAAAAATTTATCTAATAAAATTATTTTTTGCTCTTCAAAACTCTCCATATTAGATTCAATAATTAATTCTTGAAATCTTTTTTTACCAAAAGGTAATCTATCTTCTCCACTTTGGTCTAAATAACCATCTGTTGTGATATAGAGTCTAATATCACTGTCAATTTTTATTATATTATCTTTAAATTCAAAATTTGCTTTTGAGCGTTTATAACCGATTGAGTGTCTATCTGCTTTTATTACTTTTAATTTACCATTTTTTATTAGATAAAGTGGTACTTTCGCTCCAGCATATTTAATTATTTTATCTTTTTTATTGTAATAGAGTATTCCCCCATCAAATCCAGCGTTTGAACCAGCATTTGAAATAAAATTATCACTATTTTGCCTTAAAATAGTTTTCATATTTTTATTAAAAAAAGTTAATATTTTAGCTGGAGAGACATCAACATTACTATTTAAAATTTCACCAACAATTTGTCTCTCTATCGCTTTTACTAACATTGCTACAAATGCTCCTGGAACACCATGACCAGCACAATCAATTAGCATAATTAATACTTCATCATCATTTCTTAACTCTTCTAAAAGATATATATCTCCACCAACTATATCTCTTGGTTTCCAAAGTACAAAATAGTCATCTACATATTTTTCAAAAATATTATTATTAGGAATTAATGAGTGTTGAATTAATGAAGCATACTTAATTGAATCTGTAACTTTACGATGAAGATCTTTAATCTGTTCTTCTCTTTGTCTCTGTTCAGTTATATCTGTAATAATTCCCAAATAACACTCTTCACCTTTATATATAATATCAATTAAAGATAGAAGAGCGTCAAAGTAGTTACCTTTATATGTTTTGTATCTCATTTCAAGATTTTTAACGACTCCATATTTTTTCATTACTTCTAAAATTTTATATCTTTGATTCTCATCTGTGTAAAACATATCAATTGAACCACCAAGTAACTTATCCTCTGTTATCTCATACTGTTTTAGTGCATTCTCATTAGCAAAAACTATCTCTCTTCTCTTTTTAGATGTAATTAAAAATGGGATTAAAATTTTTGAAAAGATTAATTCAATCTGTTTTTTTGCAACTTCACTCTCTTTCTTTGCTCTACTTAATTTTATCATCCAAAAGAGAGTTCCGCCTGAAATAAAAAATAATGATAGTAATATAGTTCCAAAAATAATACTATCTTCTAAAATAAAGTTCATAATTAAGATGGAAGTCTTATAACTTTAATATCAGCTTTTGCTTTTAATTTTTCAAAATACTCTTTTATAACTCTCTTTTGACTCTCTTTTATAAGTTTAGAGAAAATTACATCTTTTACTTTGCTAAAACTTAAATATTCAATATTCATCTTTTTTATCACAAAAAATGTTATATAAGCTTCTGATGTTGTTAAAATTGGACTAAAAGATGATTCCTCCGTATCATTTAATACAAAAAGTAATTTTGGATTAATTCTCTTAGCATCTAATACTTCAGCCTCTTTTATTACATTAGGAAGAGATAACATTGGATTTAAAACAGATTTTTCTAAATTATCTTTTGAGCTTGAAGAGTATTTTATAACTTCAAATTTTTTTGCAATTGTAAACTCATCTATATTCTTTTCATAATACTCTTTTAATTTCTCTTCACTAATATTTTTTAATTTCTCTACTGAAACTCTCTTATCTAACTTTTCTTGTTCGATTTTTTGTTTAACTTTTTTCTTATAAGCACTCCAACTAATACCTCTTAATCCGACTACTTCTTTAAATTGAGATAGACTAAAACCACTTTTTTGAGCAATATTCTCAAGTTCTTGTTCAATTTCAAATTTATCAACTACTATATTTCTTTTTTTAACTTCAACCTCTCGTAATTTTAACTCTATTAATTTTTCAATACTATCTTCATAAGCTAAATTAGCTTTTTTTGATAATTTATATATCTCATACATTGTAATTGCTTCATTATCTACAACAACAGAGACTCCATTTAACATTCCTGCATTTAAAATAAATGGAGAGATAAGAGTTAATAAATATAATTTTACTCTTTTGATTTTCATTTAGTGCCTTTTAATATTCTATCTACTGAAAGTTTTGCTCTTACATTTTCATCTGTTCTATTTACAATAATAGCTGCATAAGTAAATACAGAACCATCTGCACTTGGAAGTACACCTGAAACTATTACACTATATGGAGGAACTTCACCATAAAAAATATTTTCTGTCTCTTTATCATAAATTTTTGTAGTACTGTCTATATGTACTCCACTTCCTATAATACTTCCTTCTCTAATTATAACTCCATTGCCTATCGTAGAACTTGCCCCAATATGGCAATTATCTTCAATAATTGTTGGAATTGAATTTATTGGTTCTAAACTACCAGCTATTGCTGTATGTGAGCCTATATGGCAATTATCACCAATTTGCGCACAAGCTCCAATATTTGAGTATGTATCTATAAAAGTTTTCTCTCCAATATGCACACCAATTCCAACAAAAGTTGGCTTTAAAATAGAGCCATTTGAGATAAAAGCACCTTTTCTAACAATTGAGCCAACACTGATTCTTAAATTTGCACTCTCAAATTTAAGTTGATCCCAGCCATCAAATTTTAAAGGAATTTTATCGAAATATTTATAACTACCCTCATTCATTACATATTTTCTAGCAACTTTTACATAAATTAAAATTATCTTTTTTACCCAATCATTCACAATCCACTTTTTATCCTCTTTATGGGCTGCTCTAATTTTTCCATTATCTAAATCATCAATTGTATCTAAAACAGCTTTTTTAATTTCAGGCTCTCTTAGACTATCTGGTGTTAAAGTATCCCTAACTTGCCATAACTCTTCAACTATGCTTTTCATTTTAGACTCCTCATTTTTGTCTATAATTAATTTTAATAATTTTAGCAAATTTTATTTAAAAGTTAAGTTTTAAATTTGATGTTTTTAATTACATAAAAGTTATTTAACTCTTTTTGAATAAACCAATATTTAATATTTAATTTTTTAAATTCTCTTTTTTGAAGTTTGTTAAAATGGAAACTCTTTTTTACGATAGGATAATCAAATCCACCGTCAAAAAGTTGATTACATCTTAATATTCTAAGGGTTGAGCTAATTAAAGCTTTAAAAAAATTACTATTTTCAAATTCCATTTTTGCATAGTCTGAACAAGATGGGTAATATCTACAACTATTAGGAGTAATTTTTAATACTTTTTGATAAAGTTTAATAAGTAAAATAAATAAAAAATTTATTATTTTCACTTTTTATTTACCATCAATTGAAGCAAAAATTATTTTCACTTTTTCTTTATTTAAATTCTCTACACTCCAAGTAAATTTATCTTTAATTTTTTTATAAAGTCCCTTTGGTTCGTGTGAATTTATCATAATTAATTTTGATTTTTTTTTGTTTTTGGAAATAAATTTAAGTCCAGCCATTGCATTTATCATAGGTTCAGGACATCCAACTTCACTAGCATCAAACTCATAATATTTGACTCCATTTAACTCCGTCTCATAAAATGGAAGTGTTGTACCATCTATATTAATTTCCATTTTTTTCATAATTTTCCCTCATATTCTTTTAATTAAGAATTATAGATAAGAATTATAATAATTTCATTGATTTAAATCAAGTAGATAATTTAGGTTAAAGTAACTCTCTCTCCCTAGAGGGAGACTCTTAACTAATGAGCTGGGTTTTTTTGAAAATATAACCACACAGGTATAGTTACAATTGCAACTATTACATAAAATCCTGCAACAATTTCCATCTCTATCTCCTTATTAAAAATTTTTTACTTATATATTAGCCAAAAAAAATTATAATCTGTTTAAATATTATTTTTTTGTACTATAAAATATAGTAGTTACTATTTTTAATAATAGAAGTGATAAAATGATTGTAAATTTAATTAGATTAAGAGATGGAAAATTTAATGTTTTAAAAATTTCAAAAAGTCTCAAGAAATTATCAATAAAAGCAGAAGTATCATTTGAGGAATTAAATGAGGTAAAAAAATATATAAAAAATAGACGAAATTTATATTTTAGTCTATTTGGTACAAAAACAATTAAAACTAATATTGATATTCCAAAAGTAATTAAAAGTGATTCTACTATAAAATTTATGATTGATGCGAAGTTAAAAAAAGAGTTTCATTTAGATAAAAATAAAATAATTTATAACTATTATGAAAATGAAACAACTAAAAACTCAACTCGTTATGAGATAATTGGAGTCTATGAGAGTGATTATAAAGATTTTTACTCTATTGCAACTCCAAAAAGTATAAAGTGTGTTACTTTAGATATTTATGCGTTATATTCGATTAATAGATATTTCTTTAAAGATAAGAGTTTTATCTCTTTGTATTCGAATTTAAATGAGATAATTATAATAGCTGGAAATTTTGAAAGTATACTATTCTCGAGAGTTATAAATTTAAAAGAGAAAACACTTGATTTTGAAACACTAAAAGATGAAGCTATAAAAAATATTCTATATATAAAACAGCAATTAAGAGTAAACTTTGATTTAGTAACTATTAATGGAGAATTTACGGATAATATTGAACTTTTAACTATTATTGAGAACAACTCTAAAGTAGAAGTTTTAAAATTAATGCCAAAATTAATATTTAAAAATATTGACTTTGAAAGTTTTAATAGATATTTAATTGAATTTGGTTCACTTTTAATTGATGATGATTTAAATTTTATTCCTATTAAATTTAAGTCAAAACAGCAGTTTTTACAACTTTTAAATATTTATATATTTGCTTTAGTACTTTTATCAACACTAGTAGGTTATGAAATATTTAATAAAGCTAATAGATATTTTGACTTAGAAGATAATTACTCAAATTTAAAAAGTAAATTATTACGAGACTTTTCAAAAATAAATATAGGTAGTCCTAAAGATGAGCGATTTATCTCTAACTTTTTAAAATTAATAAAAAATAATTCAAATACTAATTTATTAAATAGTATAAATTTAATAAGTCAAAAGATAAATACTCTAGAGATTGAATTTGAGAATTTTAAATGGAGTGAAAAAGATAATATTTTGAGTTTAGAGTTTGAAAAAAAGTTTGAAGATTTAATAGATTTAAATAAATTTTTAAAAGATTTTAAAAAAGTTACTTTAGATATGGGTAAAAAAATAAGAGTTGATATGACACACGATTATAAAGAGTTGAGTATAAAAGCATCTTTTACTCTCAATGGAAGATTTAAATGAAAATAGTTATATCCATAATTTTATCAATATTTGTTATAGCTATACTTCTTTTAGACAAAAATTTAAATTATGGGATAAAAAGCTATGAGAGTGAAATTAAAAGAGTCAAAAAAAGCTTAAATAAAATAAAAAAATTTTCAAAAGTTAATCAAATACTAAAAGATGAAATATTTCCTATATTAAATTCAATTCCTCTTGAAAAAGATGCAGAAGATAAGTTAATTAAATTTTATAAAAGTTATAAGAATATATTGAATTTATCTATTGATGAATTTATTACTAAGAGAAAAAATTATTTTTATATAAGAGTTAATTCACTTCTTAAGAGAGATGATTTAAATGCTCTTTTTACTCTATCTAGCTTAAAAAAAGAGTTTGGGTTTTTAAATATAAAATCTTTAAATATAAAAGAAAACATAGTAGAAATAGATATAGAAATCATTCAGTTGTATAGATAGGAATAAGAGTGAAAAAAATTAAAATATATATAACGCTACAACAAGCATTAATAATTTTAATTCCACTCTCCATTATATTGGCTATATTATTTGATTTAAATATAGTTATGAGTGATTTAAGAAAAATTTTAATAGTTAAAAGAGAAAATTTTAAAATATCTAAAGAGAGAATCTTTAATGCTTTAACTTCAAATAGAGATAAGATAAATATATATCAAAAATCTTTAATGGATATGGATAGACACTCAACCATTTGGTTACTAAAATATGGACTTTATAAAGAAGATATTAAAGATGGTAAAAATATTAAATTTACACAATATATTGCACTAGCTAAGAGTAAAAATCCTGATGAGATTTTAAATAACTTAAATAATGCTAATAAAATAGATAAAAATAAATTTTTTAAATCACTCGAGAGTGAAAAAATTGAAGATAATAAAAAATTAAATCAAAGTTTAAAATTTTTGAAGTTGCAAATGATTTTAGTTTCAAATAAAATACCAAAAGTTATTATTAATAATAAAATTTTAAAAATAGGCGATAAGATAAGAGATGCAAAAATTATAAAAATATTAAGAGATAGAGTTTTAATAAAGAGTACAAAGGAAGAAAAATGGTTAAAATTAATAGATTAATATATTTTATATCTATAATTTTATTAATAAGTGGATGTAGCACTAAAATTTCACAGCAAGAGATTAAAAAAGATAAAAAAAGTATTATTGAAAAGTTTCAAAATGAGTTAAGGGAGAGAGAAAAAAGAAAACTATTAAAACCTCCTCCTCTACTTCTACCTCCTGTTTATAAAAAACCTTCTATTTTAAATAGTAGTAAAAATATAACTTTTTCAGCCGTAAATGCACCAATTACAAAATTTTTATACACAATTTCACAAGAGGCTGGACTTAATTTAGCAGTTTCAGAAGGTGTTGATTTAAATAAGACTCTTACATTAAATATGAAAAATGCTCCAATAAATGAGGTTTTAGATATTGCAATGGATATAACTGGTGCATTTTTTGAGATAAAAGGAAATATTCTTTATGTGAAAAATATTATGACAAAAATTTTTAAGCTTCCATATATTCATACAACTACAAATTCATCTTCAAAGTTAGGTGGAGATTTATTAGGTGGCAATGCTGATACTGGAGGTAGCAGTGGTGGTTCTTCTGGCGGAAGTGGAGGCGGTGGAGGCTCTGGCGGTGGACTTAGTGGTACATTTAGCGTAACTTACGAAAACCCACAAGAGTTAAACGATTTTTATACTCAAATAGATGAAAATATTAAAACTTTAATTTCAGAAAGTGGAAAATATTCTCTAAATAAATTTTCAGGTACTCTAATGGTTAGTGATAATAGAAAAAATATAAAAAGAGTCGATGATTTTTTAAAAAATATAGATAATTTTTTAAGTAAACAAGTTTTAATTGAAGCAAAAATAATGGAAGTTATTTTAAATGATAGTAATCAATTGGGAGTTAATTGGGAGCAGACTTGGAATAGTATTGAGCAATCAGTAAAAATTATGCAAAATTTAAACGGTTTAGCACAACTTGAAGGAGTTAATAGCTTGGGTATGTCAAGTCCAATTTCAAATTCAGCATCAGCAGTAACTTTAGCTTATACAAAGGGAAATTTTAAATCTGTTCTTCAAGCAATGCAAAGTTCAGGCAATGTTGAAATTATCTCAAATCCTAGAATTAAAGTTTTAAATGGACAAACTGGATTAATCTCAAGTGGGAATATAGTACCTTTTTGGGAAAAAGAGGTTACTTATACAGAAGTTTTTGACCAAAATAATGATAATAATAGAAATTTAGTTCCTGAAATTACTTACAGTAGAAGAGATGTTTTAAATGGAATTTCACTAGGAGTTACACCACAAATCAATAAAGATGGCACAATTTTATTAAACATAGTTCCTGTAATTACAAATATAGAGGGTGAAAAGACTTTTTCAGATGGAAATGTAGATGTTGCAAAAGCTCCTATTATTAATGTAAAAGAGGCTGGAACTGTAATTTTAGCAAAAGATAATGATATGGTTGTAATTGGTGGACTTATAAATACAACTAAAAGAAATGATAAACATCAAGTTCCATTATTAGGAAATTTACCTGTTATTGGAGCTATTTTTAAAAGAGTTGAAAGTAGTATTGAAAAGCGAGAATTAGTTATAGTTTTAAGAATTAAAATTGAGCAATTATGAAAATAAATTTTTTTATTTTTATTTTTTTCATATCTAATATTTATGCTGTTGATGCTGTGCTTAATATCTCTAAAAAAGTTAAAATAGAAAAATTTTATGAGATTCAATTAGCCTCTTTTTTAAATTTAAATGATGCAAAAAATCTATATTTTAAACTTCCAAAAGATATTAAAATAAAATCTAATATATATAAATTAAATAAATATTACGCTCTTAGATATGGAAATGCAAGTAAGAGTAGAGAAATTTTAACTAAAGATTTAAAAAGAGTTAGAAAGTTAATAAAGAGTGCTTATATAGTAAAAATAGACTCAAATACTCTAAATAAGAGAATAGAGTTTAAATCAAATAAAATTAATAAAAAAATATATAAAATAAAAGATAATTATGATTATGTAAGAGTTATGGCAGAGGCTAATAATTTAAAAAATTCAAATTTACTTTTTGAAAGTATAAAGCGTTATGAATCACTATTTAAATATAATCCTAAAAATTTACTTATAAGTAGTAATCTTTTTTATTTGTATGGTAAAACTAAAAGTTGGCAAAGAGTAAGTAAAGAACTATATAATTTAAATAATAGGCAATCTCTACTTTATGCTTATGGAGTTGGAGCAATTGAATCAAATGATAAAAATTTAGAAAAGAATTTAAAGCCATTTTTATATGAAGATTATAATGGATATTTAAATTTAATATTAGGAGTTTCAAAAGAGAAAGAGGGCTGGAGTTATCAAGCTTATGAGTACTATAAAAATGCATATCTACAAAATAGTTATGATGAGTATCTAATTTATGCTTATGCAAGGGCTTGTGAATTAGTTGAGCTTTATGATTTAGCTAAAAATTTATATAAACAGTTATCACAAAAAGTTGATATAGAAAAAAGTATTAAAGATAATTCGTATCTTAGATATATAGAATTAAACAGTATAATACGCTAGAAGAAAACAAGAAAAAGATAATTAAATCCCTAAAGCTTTAACTTCCTCTTTTGCGATTTTTTCATCTACTCTTAAAAGTAAAACAGCACCTATTAAAAACAGAATTAAAATTGATGCCATTGAGACTCTTGAATCTTTTGTAATTAGTGCAGTTAAACTAATTAAAATAGGTCCTAAAACTGTTGCAAATTTTCCCATCATATTATAAAATCCAAAAAATTCAGCCGAGTTTTCACTAGGTATCATTTTAGAATAATACGAACGACTTAGGGCTTGAATACCACCTTGGACTAACCCAATTAAAATAGCAATAGCATAAAATTCACTTATGCTACTCATAAATGAAGCCCATAAAGTTATTATAAAATAGACCCCAATTGCTAATAAAATTGCTACTTTAGAGTTCCATTTTTCACCAAATTTCGCAAATACAATAGTCGCAGGAAAACCGATAAATTGAATTAAAAGCAAAGCTAATATTAAATCACTCGAATTAAAACCGATTGACATTCCATAATCTACCGCCATTCTAATAATCGTATCAACTCCATCAATATAGAACCAATAAGCTACTAAAAATGTAAAAATCATTTTTAAATGCTTTATTTTTTTAAAAGTACTTATTAAGTTTCTGTATCCTTTTAATATAGAGCCTTTTTCCTCTTTTTTTGGCTCATTTACAAATAAAAATATAGGTATTGAAAAAACTGTCCACCAAAGTGCTACACTTATAAATGAAATTTTAATAGCTTCAGCCGAATCAGCTATCCCAAAAAATTCAGGTTTTTGATACATAAAAATATTTAAGCTAAACAGAATTCCACCACCTAAATATCCAAGTCCAAAGCCTAAGCCTGAAACAAAATCTCTTCTCTTTTCATCTGATAAAAAGACCATTAATGAATCATAAAATGAGTTTGCACCTGAAAAACCGATACTGCCCATCATATATAAAAATATTGCTATCTCCCAGTCACCTTTTTGCACAAAACTAAGTGAGGCGGTCATTAAAATTCCTAAATATGTAAAGAAGAATAGAAACTTCTTCTTATTTGAGAGTGAATCTGCTATTGCACCTAAAAGAGGAGCGAATAGAACTATTAATAGACTTGCAATTGAGTTTGCGAAGCCTAGTTGTGCAGTCGAAGTTGTAACATCACTTCCATAAGAGTAATACTCTTTAAAAAATATTGGGAAAAATCCAGCCATAACAGTTGTAGCAAAAGCTGAATTTGCAAAATCATACATTGCCCAAGAGATAGTATCTTTTTTCATTTAAACCCTTTTATTGATTCTCTTCTATTTCTGATTTTCTTCCTTGCACTCTATATTCTAATTTTTTAAAGGAAAAAGAGTCTTAATTAAATTTTATATTATCTATTGATAACTAAGAATCCATAAACGATACTATTTTTATTAAATCTTGTAGTCTTTTCATCTGGATTAAAAAATTGAAACTTAACACTATCATATCCAATTTTTGTAACACAAGACTCATCTTTATCTTCACCTAATAGTTGCCATATATCTCCATCACAACTGTAAATCCAACTATTGTCTCTCTTTTTAATAGTGACATAAGAGTATTCATCTTTTGTAGAGTTAGTGTATCCCATCATTAAATGATTACCATTTTTAATATTTTTCCAAAACCATCTATTTGCTAAGTGAGTTTTAGGATTTTTCTTAATAATATTTGAGCTCTCTTTTGCTATTTTAGCTAACTCTATATTACTTACATTTTTACCAAAATTGTCTCTAATCCAAAAACGAACTTTATCATTTTTACCATTTTTAACATCTCTTTTAATCTCTTGACCCATTTTATAATGTTTATTATTTAAGTAATAAGCACCTTTTTTTATTTTACTTGCAAAACTTACACTTATCGTAAGAAACATCAATATAAGTAAAATATTGAAAATTCTCATAAATAACTCCTTTTTTTAAATTAATTTGTATTATGAATAAAAATTCTTTAAAATACTCTTTTTCTTAAAAAACTTGTTATAATTTTGGTTACTACTTTTTAAAAATCAAAGGAATTTTTATTGACTCACAAAGATTTAATAAAATTAATTTATAGTTATAAAGATGAGATAGATGAAGCTTATCGACATCAAAGAGATAGAGATTTTTTTTCACACAGTAGCGATAAACTTTTTGAATTAGGGCTTTTTAAAAAATTTGGAAAGCGAGTTATTTTAAATAAAAATTATCGTAACTTTATAGATAGTGCTTTAAATAGGGCAAATCTATTTATTGAATTTAAAAATTATGATAATGATTTATCACTGCTTAAAAAATTAAAAGATAATTATGGAAGTACACAGAAGAGTTTTTATAAAGATGAGATTCTTAATTTAATTGAAGAGTTGTTTGATAAAATCGATACACAAGATAGAGATATTGCAAGATTAGTTGATAATTTAGTGGCTGAACTTGAATTTGATATAGACATTTTAATAAATCGCTCCGAGAGTGTTTTGAGTGAGTTAAAAGAGTTGATTAAAACAACTGCTAGTGTAATTGAAGTTTTAAATCAAAGTATAATTGGATTTGATGAAGATGTTGATAATCACTCAAAAGAGCTTTTATATAATTTAGAGAGTTATATTACAAATATTGATAATTATTGCATTAGAGTTGCTGATATTATTAAAATGAACAGGCTTAAAAAGGCTCAAAATAAAAAACTTAAAAAATTAGCAAAATTAATTTACGAGGATAGAGATGATTCTTTAGTTGAATATTTAAAAAATAATCATAATAAATTAGCTTTTAAAAACTCACGAATTATAGCTTTAGCAAATATTCAAGATGAGAAAATTCAATCGAGAGTTACAAGAAGAGTTAAAGAAGAGTTAAATATCAGACCTGAAATCAAAGAGTATAAAAAAGCAAAAATTGGTAAAATTAAATTTGAGTCAATTATATATATAGATTTAGAAAAAATTGTAAATGAGTTAAATAAAAAAGGGTGTGAAGATCTGTTTGAATTTATTAAAAGCCACGATGAGCTTTTAAATTATGCAAAAAATTTAAATTTAAATGAAGCGGAGATTTTTGAAGAGGCATTTAAAAACTTTTTAACAATTATCATTCCTAGAAATCAAAATTTAAGTGTAACAAATAGATATAATGAGAATAATATAAGGATAGTTCAGTGGAGAAGATAGAAGCGGAAATTTTTGATTTACTTAAAAGCGGGAAAATTATCTCTATAAATTCGCAAAAGAGAGATTTTATAAAAATAATTAAATTTTTACAAGATGAAGATAAACTCTCTAAATTAAATCAAGCACTGAATTTAATAGGATATGAGATAATCGGAGAGGATGGATATTTCTATTTAGCAAAAGAGGCGAGACTTGAAGAGATAGAGTTAGATAGATTTATAAATAGACATAAAAAAGCATTTTTAGCAATTTCTATATTAAAGATGGTGTTCTCAAATATTCCTCCTGAAATTCGCTTTTCAAAATTTACAGAAGAGTTACTCTCTAAAGAGGATAAGAAAGTATTTGAGTATTTAGAGACACTCACAGAGATTAAAGATGACTATAAGACAATGACTGAAAAACTGTTTCGTGAATTAGTTACATCAAATATTATTGAAAGAGTTGAGGAGGAAAATAAAGATAGATATAGACTCTTAAATGGATTTAATTATTATATTAAAATTCTTGATAATTTAGAGTTTGAGGAGGAGTAAAATATTCTTTATTCTGTTACCTCTTTACTCTCTTTTTCATAACTACTCATCTCTAACTCTGCCTCTACTTTTGCAAAAGCGAGTGAATTAAATAAAATTAAACTTAAAAAATTTATATTAATTTCAACAGAGTGTTACTAAATTATACACTTATTTAATAAAAAATTTAAAAATATATGAAAATTTGATATAATTCTTACTATGAATACAAAAATATATGAGAGAGAATTAACAGCTTTAAAAAAAGCGAACAGATTAAGAGATAGAAAAACTTATTCAAAAAATATTTTAGATTTTGCTTCAAATGACTATTTAGGTTTTAGTGAAAATAAAAAGCTTTTTAAAAAAGCTTATAAAAAGTTAATTTCACAAGATTATTATTCACCTAAAGCATCAGTTTTAGTAAATGGTTATTCTTCAATACATAAAGAGTTTGAGGATAATTTAGCAAAAATAAACAGTTTTGAGAGTGCAATTACAGTTGGAAGTGGCTTTTTAGCAAATATCGCTATGATTGAAGGACTTTTAAGAAGAGGTGATGTTTTACTAATTGATAGTGAATATCACGCTAGTGGAAATTTAGCTACAAAACTCACACAAGCCAGAGTAATTTATTTTAATCATAATGATATAGAACATTTAAGAGAGTTATTAAATCAGATAAAAGCAAAGAGAATTTTTATTGCAATTGAGGGAATATACTCAATGGGTGGCGATTTAGCAAATAGAGAAATTTTTAATATTGCTAATGAATTTGAAGCTATTTTAATTGTTGATGAAGCCCATAGTTCAGGTGTAATTGGAGATAATTTATTAGGTATATTTGATTACTATAATATAAAACCTCAATCAAATCATATAAAAATGGGTACTTTAGGAAAAGCTTATGGGAGTTATGGGGCTTATATTTTAGCAAGTAGTGAAATTATAACTTTTCTTCAAAATAGAGCAAAACCGATAATTTACTCAACAGCACTTTCACTTTTTGATGTAGCGTTAGGAAATGAAGCACTTAAGCAAATAGTCAAAAAGAGAGATAAATTAAAAGATAAAATTACTAAAAGACAAAATTTAGCTAGAGATATTTTAAATATTGAAATAAAAGGGCTTATTTTAAAAATTGAAATTGGCGATAATAGAAAAGTGATAAAGATTCAAAATGAATTATTAAAAGAGAAATTTTTAATTGGAGCAATAAGACAACCGACAGTACAAAGTGCAATTTTAAGAGTGATTTTAAGAGCTAGTAATTCGTTTAAAAATACGAAAAAATTATTACTGATGTTACGCTAAACTTAAATTTACAAATATTGTAGAGAATGTTAATTTTCAAATTATAGATAAAATATCTTATCTTGTCAAAAATTTATTCAAAACCTATGGAGTGGCTTGATAATTGTTTAGCTATGTTTTTTATAAATCTTAATTTTCGAGGTTGATACACTATTTAGTCAGTATTAATATTTGGAATAAGAATATTCAATTAATTGGTTTGACTTCATAGAGATATTATAAAAGGAGTAGTTTTAACGCTACTCCTCCTTACTCAAAATATCAAGTGTAATTTTTGCCGCTTTTTGTTGGGCTGATTTTTTACTTTTGCCTTTAGCTTTTGCAAACTCTTTAGAATTAATATATACTACAATTTCAAACTCTTTTTTATGGTCTGGTCCAAACGAACGGACTAATTTATACTCTGGAGTCACTCCATATTTAGCTTGAGTTAATTCTTGAAGTGCAGTTTTATAATCTTTAAATAGAGTTGAAAGGTCAATTTGTTCATACGATTCATCTAATAAATCGTGAATTATCTCTTTAACTTTCTTTATTCCAACTTCAAGATAAATTGCTCCCATTATTGCTTCAAAAGCATTTGAGAGAAGAGAAGGTTTTTCTCTTCCTTTATTATTTTCCTCTGCCGTTGAAATAAAAATATAATTCCCTAAATCTATTAAGTGGGCAAACTCCATAAAACTTTTCTCATTTACAAGAGATGCTCTCATTTTAGACAAAGCCCCCTCATCTGATTTAGGAAACTTTTTATATAAATACTCACCAACTATTAAATTTAGTACAGCATCACCTAAAAATTCTAATCTTTCATTATTATACGGCTTTTTAAAACTTTTATGTGTTAAAGCCTCAATTAATAAATCACTATTGTTAAAAGTATAATTTAATCTACTTTCTAACTTTGCTAGATTCACCATTTTAAAATTATCCTCTATTCTTAATTTTAGTGGCTTCTTCTTTAGCTATTGTATCGCACATTTCATTTTCTCTATGTCCGTTATGTCCTCTTACCCAAATAGGGTTTAATTTATGTGAATGAGAAACTTTTATAAATTCCTTCCATAAATCAACATTTTTGACATTTTTAAAATCTTTTTTTATCCAATTACCTAGCCAGTCACTTATAGCTTTTGTGACATAAGTACTATCGCTTATAATATCAACAAGGCAAGGCTCTTTTAGAGACCTTAATCCCTCTATTACAGCTTTAAGTTCCATTCTATTATTAGTGGTATTTGCTTCACCTCCACTAATAATTTTCTCTTTTTCACCATACCTTAAAATTGCACAATAACCACCAGCACCTGGATTGCCTAACGAAGAACCGTCGGAAAATAGCCAAATTTTTTTCATTTAACCTCTACTAAATTTAACTTAACTTCAAATTCAAACAGACTTAAACAGTTAGGACATCTATTAAAATATATAGGATAAACTTCATTACAGACTTTACAAGAGTATTTGAAATTTAAATCAACCATAACTTTAGAATTTTTGTAACTATTTAAATCTATTAAAATTGAAAACTCAAAAATACCACTCTTATCAATTAATTTAAAACCTTTTGCACTAAAAAGTTCAGATAAGAATTGATTTTTACGAATTTTATTTAACTCTACTTTATCTTTTTTTAAATTCCAAAGTAAGTCAATTCCCGTTCGCAAATCTATTTTATCTAAATTTACATAAAAATTACTTATATTATAATCTATTAAAAACTCTATAAGTAACCTATCAATTTTATATTTTCTATTATGTACAATAAATAATTTTTCAGTTTTTTCTTTTATATTTAAATTAGAGTTTAAAATTTTATTAACATTTAAAAAAGCTTCCACTTTTTTTAAATAGATTTTTTCACTCTCTTGTAAATTTGAAACTAACTCTTCTAATGGTTCTAATAGTTCATAAGCTTTGTCAAAATTTTTAAATTTTTCATATAATATAAGTAATTTTTTCACTACTTCTAAATTTCTAGGAGTTATCTTTAAAATATTTAAAAATAACTCTTCGGCTCTTTCTAAAAATCCAACTTTGAGATAAATTGACGCTAAAAGTTCTAATATTGTAACTTTGTCTCTCTGGTTTTTTATATTATCTAAAGCTTTTAAGTAAATAGTAATTGCCTTATCATACTCTCCATTTTGATAAAAGCATTTAGCTAATCTTAAAATAAGTTTTAAATCATTTGAATTATTAAGTATATTTATAGAATCTTCACTATCTTTTAAGTTAAAATTTTCTAAAAATAGATTTATATTATGCTCTTTACCTCTCTTTTTAAAAATTCCTAACCAGTAAGTTGAAATTGAAATAACTATAATGATAAAAAAAAATATTATAAGACCAAATATTGGGTCACGATACTCTATATAAAAGTTTTCCATTTTAAAGTTTCCAAATTTTTAAAGTTTTAAATTTTAGCATATTTTACTCTTCCTTCAACATATTTATTTAAACATTAAAAAATCTTAATATTTAATTCATACTCTATTAATCTTCATAAATTAAAATAAAAAATTTAATTTAAAAGGAAAATTATGTTAAAAACAGAAATTTATAAATTTATTACCAAAAATAGGATAAAAATATCAAGATTCTATTTTTTATCTATTATATTATTAGTGCTATTTTCAAATCCACTTTTAAAAGAGAGTGTTGTATTTGAGTTTTTTTTAGAATCCACAGGACTTTTATTTGTAGCAATCGCCTCATTTGGTAGGCTTTGGTCGCTTGTCTATATTAGTGGTTACAAGAGTAGGTCAATAATTCAATTAGGTGCTTACTCAATGGTTAGAAACCCTCTCTATTTTTTTAGTTTAATAGGTGCAATTGGTGTTGGATTAATATCAAGTTCGCTTTTAATAACTTTTTTAATGTTTTTATTTTTTACATTAATTTATCCTTTTGTAGTGATAAGTGAAGAGCAAAAATTAGAAGATATTTTTGGAGATGAGTATAGAGAATATAAAACAAGAGTTCCTAGATTTATTCCAAATATTAAACTTTATAAAGATAGTGATAGTTATAATATAAATTTAAAATCTTATAAAAAAGAGTTTTTAGATGCAATTTGGTTTATTTTGTCTTTTATGTTATTTCAATTGATTGATTTACTACATCACTACGGTTATTTAAAAACTTTTATTAATATTATTTGAATATTTAAGGAATAGAGAGTGAAAATACTGCTTGTTGAAGATGATGAAAAAATTGTCTCTTTTTTAACAAAAGGTTTAAAAGAGGAATTTTTTAGCGTTGATAGTATATTAAATGGAGAAGATGGACTTTATTTGGCTCAAATTTATCAATACGATGTAATTATATTAGATTGGATGTTACCTAAATTAGATGGTACTCAAGTTTGTAAAAGATTAAGAGAAAAAAAGATAAATACACCTATCTTATTTTTAACAGCAAAGGGAGAAGTTGAAGATAGAATAAAAGGTTTAGATATTGGTGCAGATGATTATCTCTCAAAACCTTTTGCTTTTCGTGAATTAATATCGAGAGTAAAAGCACTTATTAGAAGAAATAATTATAGTAATGAAGATATACTAAAAATTAATAATTTAACATTTGATTATATAAATCGAGTAGTAAAAAGAGGTGAGCGAAAAATAGAATTGACACAAAAAGAGTATGAGATATTAGAACTTTTAATGAAAAATAAAAACAATATTGTTACTATTACCCTCACTCCACGGTTATATTTTCTTTAAGAAAGATAAACCTCTCTTGATTTGGGCTTTTTAATTAGTTCTACAAAGATTTTAAACAAATCTTTATATAA
>JADGEE010000038.1 GCA_016744535.1 Campylobacteraceae bacterium | reverse complement strand
GATATATATTGGTATTTTTAGTAGTGTTAGAGATTTTTGTATTTGTATTTTTACAAAGAGAAAAATCTGTAAAAATAGATAATTTTTTTCAAAATAAGATACAGCAATTAGAATCTGAATATGTAAGTTTAACCAATGGTTATGAGAGAGTTACAACTACAATTTTTGATGAGGTTATAAATTATAAAAATATTCTTAATTTATTAAGTCAAGTAAATGGTAATAATAAGCCTTTAATTAGAGAAAATATGTTTAATTTATTAGCACCAACTTATAATAGATTAAAAGATAAAAACTTAAATTATATGCAATTTTATCTTTCAGACAATAGTAGTTTTTTACGATTTCATAAACTTGATAAATTTGATGATGATTTAAATAGAGTCTCTATAAAAAATGTAAATAAGAGTGGGGATTATTTAAAAGGGTTTGAAATTGGTAAATATTTCAGTGGATTTAGGTATATATTTCCAATATTCCACCAAAAGAGATATTTAGGTGGAATTGAAATTGGTATATCACTTAATGATTTTAAAAATGAATTAGCAAAAAATTTTCCATTAAATAGGTATAAATTTATAATTAAAAGAGATGAAGTTGAAAAAATTGCATTAAATAAAAATAGATATATTGATAACTCTATTGATGGATTTGTATGTATGCAAGATGATAAAGAGTGTGTAAATTCTAAAGTTCTAAAACATTTACTAAAAGATAAAATTTTAAAAATTAATAAAAATATTTCAAAAGAGGCAAGTTTAAATATTAAAAATTTTAACTCTTTTTGTATACCTTATGAGATAGATAAAATAAATTATATAGTAACTTTTATTCCTATTAAAGATATTGATAATAAAAATTCAGCTTATTTAATTTCATATACAGTTGATAATGATTTAGTTAATTTTGAGAGGGATTTTTTTATTAAATTTTTAATTTTAACACTTCTTCTAATAGTAGCAGTAGTTTTAATTTTTGTTATTAAACAGAAAATGGCAGTTACTAAAAAATTAAATAGTGAATTAAAAGATAAAGTACAAGAGTTAAGTATTAATCAAAAAAAGTTAAAAAATTTATTACATCAAGACGGACTTACAAAGTTACCAAATAGAATTAAATTACTTAGAGATTTAAAAGCTAGAGACAAGGCTTTTGTTGGGCTTATAAATATAGATTCATTTAAAGAGATAAATGATTTTTATGGTGAACAAATTGGAGATAATTTACTTAAAAGAATTGTAAATAGAATAGTTAAGTTTATTCCTCACAAATATTATAAACTATATAAAATGCCAGCAGATGAGTATGCAGTTATTGCAAAAAGAGATATTAAAGAGGAAGAGTTTATAGAGTTTATTAAAAATTTAACTGAACATTTAGAAAAAGAACCTCTACTTTGTCAAAATTATGAGATATTTTTAGGTTTTACAAGCTCAATTGTAATTGGAAACCGAGAAGGAATTTTAGAAAAAGCTAATATGGCATTAAAAAAAGCTAGAAAAGAGAAATCACCCTATATTGTATATGATGATTCTATGGATGAATCAAAAGAGTATGAAAACCATATTAAATGGCTTAAAATATTTAAAGATGCACTAGAAAATGATAGAATTGTTCCATATTTTCAACCAATTTATAATAATAAAACAGAAAAAATTCAAAAATATGAATCTTTAGTACGACTGATTAAAGAAGATGGGGAAGTTGTAAGCCCATTTTTCTTTTTAGATGTAGTTAAAAAATCTAAATTATATCCATTAGTTACTAGAAGAATGATAGGAGAATCTTTTGAAATTTTCAAAGACAATGAGTTTGAACTTTCACTTAATGTTTCAGTTGATGATATAGCTAATAGTGAAACCGTAGAGTTTATTTTAGATAAATTGAGTAAAATAGATTATAGCAACAGAGTAACATTTGAGATACTTGAATCTGAAGGAATTGATAATTTTGCAGAAGTTCAAGAGTTTATTCATAAAATAAAAGAGTTAGGTGCTAAGGTAGCAATTGATGATTTTGGAGTTGGTTACTCAAACTTTGAATATCTACTTAATTTAGATGTAGATTATTTAAAAATAGATGGTTCACTTATTAAAAATTTAGATAATAAAAATTTTGAAATTATAGTTGAAACAATAGTAAATTTTACAAAAAAAGTAAATATCCAAACAGTTGGTGAATTTGTATCAAGTGAAGAAATTTTTGAAAAAGTTAAAAAATTAGGTATAGATTTTTCTCAAGGTTATTTACTTGGAAAACCAACAGATAAAATTTAAAAGGTTAATTTATGAAGATGAATAAAGATATAGATAATTTAAAAAAAAATTTAAATATATTTGAAGAAAAAAAGGATTTAATCGCAAAAGAGTGGCTTTTAATTGATAGAGTAAAGGCTAGATTAATAGAGCATAAAATTAATCCTGAATTTTTTGAAAAGCATTTTGCAATTAAAGTAATAGAGTATTTTTTAAGCGTTATAAAAGGAGATAGTAATATAGGACATTGTCCTACAATTTCAGTAATGCTAATGTTTTTTAAAGGTAAAAAAATAACTGTTAATGATATATTTGTTATTTGTGATGGTTTAAAAGAGGCACTATTAGTTATGTTATTGAATGAAGAAATGTTAGATGAATCTTTGCTTAGAGAAATGTTTTATGTAAAAAATTCAAATTTTGTTGGAGTTCTTAGAGATTGTGCTTATATGAATATTCCTTTGGATATAGAAAATGGAGATGGTTTTATTGGTGAAAAAATACAAAAAGAGGAGATAATATTAACACAATCTAATGAAGATATAGTTTTAACTACTCCAAAAAAAGAGTTAAAAACTTATGATGATTATGTAATCGATAATGATTTAGCTGAACTTAAAGAGTTAGAGGAAGAGATAGATTCACTAGGGGCTTTAATTACAATGAATCATACAAATGGAGGAAATAGCGAACAAATTGATGAAATGTCAGAGAATTTAGATAAATATGGTCATATTTTAACTACATATCCACTTTTTGAAAATTTAGGTTTTAATATTAAAGAGCTTTCAATTAATATTAAAGATTTAAGTGAAGTAGAGTTATCAGAAAATAAAATAAATATGCTTTCTGCTTTAATTGAGAGTTTTATTCACGATTTAATTATGTGGAGAAAGAGTCTCTTTGAAGTAGGTGTTACTAATCCACACGAATTTGATAATTCAATTATTAGTTCAGTTGATACAATTTCTAAATTATTATCAAAAGATGAGAATATTAATGAGAGTAGTGATGATAATGAGATGGAACTTTTTTAAATGATTGAATTTTTCACTAAATTAGAGGAGATTTTATTAATAAAATCTCCAAAAGAAAAAATAGAAAAATTTAATGGTTTTTATAATTTATATAAATCTAATGAAATTAAATTTAATCATAATCAAAACTCTAAAATTTTTGAAAATCCATCTTATATCAATTATTGTAAAGTAATAGAGCCAAAAGATGTGTTTAAGAGAAAAAAATTAAATACTAATGAGGGTAAAGCTATACTTTTACACTCTATTTTACATATTGAGTATAGTGCAATTGATTTAGCACTTGATGCCTCTTATCGCTTTAAAAGTATGCCAAAAGAGTTTTATGATGATTGGTTAGAAGTGGCAGAGGATGAGATTAGACACTTTTTGATGATTGAAGAGTTGTTAAAAGAGTTAGGATTTAACTATTCAGATTTTCCTGTACATAATTCTCTATTTGAAGCCTCGAAAAAGTCTCTTGATTTAATTTCAAGAATGGCTACAATTCCTAGATATTTAGAAGCTAATGGCTTAGATGCAAATCCTAAAATTATTCAAAAATTAAAAAATCTTAAAGATAAATTTTCTGATAAAATAGCTGATGGCTTAGACATAATATTAAATGAAGAGATAGAACACGTAAGAAAGGGTGATTTTTGGTTTAAGTATGGGTGTAAAAAACTTGATATTAATCCAAATGAGTATTTTAATATAGTAGAGAGTGTTTTAGCTGGAAGTGGAAAAAAAAGAAAGTTTGTAAATATAGAAGCTAGATTAAAAGCAGGTTTCTCAAAAGAAGAAATAGAAAAAATAAGTAAATAAAAAAATGAAAAAAATAATTTTAATTTTGATTTTAAGTAATTTTAGTTTTAGTGAAGACTCTTTTTTAACAGCTTATGAGTATGGTGAAATGCTATATGAAAATCCAAGAGGAATAGGTTGTGATAAGTGTCACGGAGATAGAGGTGAGGGGAAAATTATTGCAAAATACAAGCATAAAAAAATTGAAAAAGAGTTATTTGCACCAGAAATAAACACTTTGAATTACAACTCATTTTCAACTTCATTTAACAAAATTAAAAAGAGTGATATTATGCCAAAATATTTTTTAACTAAAAAAGAGATTAAAACTCTTTTTTTATATTTAAAAGAGAAAAATTTAAGAGAAAATTTGTATTAAAAAATATAAAAATTTTATCTAAAATTAAGCAATAGCTAAAACTCCTTTTGTAATAAAATATCCACCAATCATAAGCCATAGAAACATTATAAATGCTACATAAACAGGAGCCATTCCAATATTTTTAAATTTAGCAAAACTAGCTTCCATTCCAAGTGCAGCCATAGCCATTGTAAGTAAAAATGTATCAATTCCATTAATTGTATTTACTATATTTAAAGGAACTAAATCAAGTGAGTTAAATCCTGCAACTAAAATAAAATAGACAGCAAACCAAGGAATTACAAGTTTATTTGCATCATTACTATTACTTTTTTTAACTTTTGCAAGATATATTCCCAATACAATTAACATTGGTGCAATCATCATAACTCTTGTCATTTTTACAATTATTGCATTATCAGCCGCAGCACCACCATAAGCACCACCAACTGCAACAACTTGTGCAACTTCGTGAATTGTAGCACCAGTATAAACTCCAAACTCATACAAATCCATATCCAAAATACCTGAATTAAAAAGCATAGGATATACAAACATAGCTATTGTTCCAAATAGCACGACTGTTGAAACTGCTAAAGCACTCTTATGAGGTTCTGCTTTTACAACTGGTTCGGTTGCCAAAACAGCTGCTGCTCCGCAAATTGATGCTCCACTTGCTGTTAAAAATGAAGTTTCACTATCAAGTTTGAAAAATTTTCTAGCTACAAATACACCTATTAAAAATGTTGTTACTACCATTGTTACACTAATTATAAGCCCAGCTATTCCAACTTCTGCTATTTGTTGAAATGTAATTCTAAATCCATAAAATATAATTGCAAATCTAAGTATTTTTTTTGCTGAAAATACGATTCCAGGAACCCAAGCTTCAGGTAAATTACCTCTTAGCGTATTTCCATAAATCATTCCTAAAATTATCGCAATTACAAGTGGTGAAATTCCTAAATTTTGAAAAATTGCAAATTCACTTAAATAGACACTAGCCATTGCAAATAGTGCTACAAACCAAATACCACTCAGAGTATTTGCACGATTTTTTTTTGAAAAAGCCAATATAAATCCTTTTAATTTTTAAGAATTATATCAAATTTTAATTAATAGAAATTTATTTATATAGCCTATAAAAGTGATATTTTTGTGATAAAAATTTAATAATTTTTGTAAAATTTCTGATATTTATATCACAAAAATATCACTTTTATAGGCTATAATAATTTATCTTAAAATTAATTTTAAGAAAACAATATTTTATAGGAGTTTTTATGAAAAGTTTTTTTAAGCTTTTAGCAATTGCTTTTTTAGTTATTAGTGCTAATGCAGGTCAAAATACTTTTACGGTTGAGGCAGGACCAATTTGGAATAATTCTGATGCACAAAAGAAATGTCCAACAGCTTGTGATTCTAAAATAGCTACTTGGAATGGTCAATGGTGGACAACAGTACAAGGTAAAATGTCAGTTTGTCAATGCACAAATTATACTGAAAATTATGAGGCAGGACCAATTTGGAATAATGCTGATGCACAAAAGAAATGTCCATATGTAACTAGTAAACATGGAGCTACTTGGAATGGTCAATGGTGGACAACAGTGCAAGGTAAAATGTCAGTTTGTCAAGGTGTAAAAAAATAATTTAATACTATAATCATAAATGGGTATTAGTAAGTTGATATTTTAAGTGTAAACTTAATATCAACTTACCTATAAAAAAGTAGCGTGTTCAAAATTTTTTAAATTATTATTTATAAAAATTATGAAAACTTATCTTTTAACTCTTTTAAATTTTCAACTTCTAACTTTAAATTCTCTATATCTATATTAATGTTATCTATAACTACTAATTTATCTCTCTCATCCTCTTCAAAATATTTTGCTCTATTTTGAATTTTTAAGTGAGCTTGTTTGATATTTTCACTACTTTGCCAAAGTTCACTACTTATTTTACTATTAAATATTGAAATTGAATCATAAAAGTTTTCTTTTACAATTTTTAGAGTCCTAGCCTCAAATTCAGGCATAACCTTCTCTTTTATCTTTTGTGAGATAGGTTTTCCAAATGGATTTATTGAAATAAATAGTTTATCAACTACATTTAAAATATCTTCAACAATAGATATATATTTATGAGTTACTCCTTGTAGTGTACTATTTTTAGCTCTATCTACATCATTTTTTCCAAATTCATTAACATTAATCTCTTTTAAATCAAAATTACTCTCTCTATTAAATCTCTCTAATGCTCTATTATAATTTTTTATACTACTAAATAAATCATCAATTTTAATATAGATATAGTTTTCAATATTTGATTCAATTAAATTTTCACTATCTTTAATAGCACTCTGGATTAATTCCCTAGCTTTTCCTTCAAATTGGATTGTATCCCAAAGTTCAAAATTATTTAGTGAAGTTGAAATATTTTTTATCAATTCATCTTTAATATTCTCTATTATCTCAATTGATTCATTTGAATTTCTAATATGATAATATAGATAAATAAGTCTCTTTTCTGATTCTTTTAATGTTGGCTTAAGAACGCTAAATTCATACTCTAAAGTATTAAGGGCATTAATATTTTGTTTCTGTACATTTTGCAAATATTTTATCTCTTTTCTCTTATCTTTAATTAAATCTATATTTGATTTTAATTTTATATCTATATTTTTAAGTGCATTTGAAAAATCTTCATCAATTTTAATTAATGTATCGCTTAAAGCTTGAACTCTAAACTTTGGTAATTCACTAAAAAAATCAGTATCAAATTCATCAAATTTAGATTTTTGTAGTAACTCTAAATTATTTTCAATTTTTGCATCTACTGCCTCTTTAGCTGATAGTGGATAGACTTTATGTGAACGCAAATTTTCAGAAGTTTTATTTCTTATCTCTTCATTTGAAATTTTTTCAAGAGTCTCAAAAGAGACATTTAAAATACTTTTCTGAAATTGCTCTTGGCTATCTCTTCTTCGTTTTTTTATAGCATCTAATTTATTTAAAATTATCCATAATTTATCTTTTTTTATTACATCTATATATTTTTTCTGTTTCTTTAACTCTTCAGCCTTAGCCCCTTTTGATATATCAAAAATAAATATAACACCATCAGCATCTCTTGTAGCTTCGATTAATATATCAACTAATTTTTCTTCTCTAATGCTTCCAAATCCTGGGGTATCGATTATTTCAATACCACTTAATCGCTCATCATTTAATTTTATATCAGCTCTAAAAAACTTATCATTAGATTTTGCTAACTCATTATCTCTCTCTATTTGTGAAATCACACCCTCAAGTGAATCTATTTTATTAATTTTTTCACCATCTTTTAAATACTCAATCTCTTTTGAGTAAGATATTTTAAAGAGTCCAAAAGTAATTTCACCAATATCGGAGTGTAAAACTTCATCTTTAAAAATTAAAGCATTTAAAAATGTAGATTTACCATTTGAAATTTCAGCAAAAACAGCAATTTTTAAATTTTTATTTAGCTCATCTCTATATCTTTGAAAACTCTCAGGATTATAAATTGTATCAAATGAAATTTTATTAAACTTATCTCTATATTCTAGTAATATATTTTCAATTTCATCTAACTTTTCAATACTATGGATTCTTGTAACTTCATACTCTTTAAAATTCATAAATTTTCCTCTTACATTTCTCAAGTTTTAAAAAAAAGTATATCATATTTGATATAATAAAAAAACAGAAAAATTCAAAGGAAATAGATATATGAATATAGATAAGAGTGTAGAGGCATTTAATGAAGCTTTTAAAGTAATCCCTGGTGGAGTTGATTCTCCTGTTCGCTCATTTAGTGGAGTTGGAGGAAATCCACTCTTTATAGATAGAGGTGAGGGTGGATATTTAATTGATATTAATGAAAATAGATATATCGATTATGTACAGAGTTGGGGACCACTGATATTTGGACATTGCGATAAAAATATTGAAGAGGCTGTAAGTTTAGCTATCAAAAAAGGTCTTAGTTTTGGAGCACCTACTCTATTAGAGACAGAGTTAGCAAAAGAGATAGTAGATATTTTCCCAATAGATAAACTTAGATTTGTAAGTAGTGGAACTGAAGCTGTTATGAGTGCAATTAGACTTGCTAGAGGTTACACAAATAGAGATGATATTTTAAAATTTGAGGGGTGTTATCACGGACATAGTGATTCACTTTTAATTCAAGCTGGAAGTGGTGCTACAACTTTTGGCTCACCAAATAGCCCAGGAGTTCCAAGTGATTTCGCAAAACATACGCTATTAGCTAAATATAATGACATCGAAAGTGTTAAAAAATGTTTTGATGAGAGTAAGGGAATTGCTTGTATTATAATTGAGCCAATTGCTGGAAATATGGGTTTAGTTCCAGCAACTAATGAATTTTTAAAAGAGTTAAGAGAGTTATGTGATAAAAATAATACTTTATTAATTTTTGATGAAGTTATGAGTGGGTTTAGAGCAAGTTTAACTGGAAGTTTAGAGTTTAATAAAATTGAGCCTGATATTATAACTTTTGGAAAAGTTATTGGAGCTGGAATGCCTGTTGGAGCATTTGGTGCAAAAGCTGAGATTATGGCTCATCTCTCACCTGAAGGAAGTGTTTATCAAGCAGGAACACTAAGCGGAAATCCAATTGCTATGAGTGCTGGAATTGCCTCTATTAAAAAATTAAAAGTTAATAGAGAACTTTATAGTAGTCTTGAGCTAAAAGGAAAGAGATTAATTGATGGATTAAAAAAAGTTGCAAATGAAACTAATATTCCTTTACAAACAGATATTAGAGGTTCTATGTTTGGATTTTTCTTTAATGAAAACCCAGTAAGTAATTTTGATGATGCAAAAAATTCAAATTTAGATAGATTTGCAAAATTTCATAGAGAGATGATAAATAGAGGGGTATATTTTGCGTGTAGTCAATTTGAAGCTGGATTTATCTCAACTGTTACAACTGAATCTATGATAGATGAGACAATCGAAAAAGCTAGAGAAGTATTTAAACTTCTTTAGTTTTTTTTCATTTTACAGTGGTAACTCTATTTGAAATTTAGCTCCATTGCCTATATTTTGTACAGATATCTTACCACTCATACTATCTTCAACTATCATTTTAGATAGATAAAGCCCTACGCCACTTCCACTCTTTTTAGTTGTAAAATTTGGATTAAAAATATTTGGCAAAATATGTTCAGGAATTCCACCAGCATTATCAAATATTGAGATAGTTGGAATATTATTATCTTTATGAATTTCTATATAAACTCTTCTATTTTCTATATTTTTTGTACTTTTATCTTCTGATTTAATCACAAAAGCATCTTTTGCATTATTCACAATATTTAAAATAACGTGTTTTAACTCATTTGGATAACCTAAAGACTTAATATTTAAATCTCCTATCATTTGAATAGTTATTTTATGTTTCATTAAATCATCTTGTGAAAGCATTAGGGCATTATCTACTATATCTTTAATTAAGAACTCTTCTTGTTTTTTATCATTTCTAAAAAATCCTCTAAACTCATTTAATGTCTCTTTTAAGTGTCTAACTTGAGACATTAATCTTTTTGCTAAATCTTTATTTTCATCTATGTCAATATTATAAGCATCCATATTATGTTTAATTGATAATCCAATTAAGCCAATTATGCTAAGAGGATTACTCCATTGATGAGCAATTGAATCTATCATATCACCCATTAACACAGATTTTGATTGCTCAATTAAGATTTTTTTTTGATTTGAGATAGTCATTAAATCTTCATAAGAACGAAGAGCAGTCGTCACACAAGCTTTATATCTGGGGAGTGTTAATTCTGTTGTATCTTTAAAATCATACTCAAAATCTTCATAAATTTTATAACTTGATATTAGTTTATCTTCAATTTTTTTAAACTCTCCGCTTCTGATAATAAATCTAATTATCTCATTTTTTAACTCTTCTCTTACAAAATTGATAAAATTTAAACCATCTGCATAATTTAAATCAACTAAATTTAAATCAAAGATTATAACTTCAATATCATTATCTTTTAAAAAAAATTTTGTTTCATCTAAATTAAAACTACTTATAAATTCTAAAGATTTATCTTTATGTTTGTAATCTTTTAATATTAATTTAGTATTTTTATGGCTAAATTCTTCTCTATCTGCAATTAAAATCTTATAATTATCTTTTTTTAAACTCATTAAATATCCTTTAAATATTTTTTAATTTTTAAATTATACATATTTTTTAATCATAAAATATAAATAAAATGAGTATTTTTTAATCAATTATTTTATTTAAATAAAAATTTATTTGTTGTGATAATAGCTAAGCTTTAATTATAAAAATACTTTTTTTATCTCTGTATTCATACTCAAATAGAGAGTTATGCACATCTAAAATACTCTTAATAATATAAAATCCAAGTCCTAAACCATTACTCTCTGGGTTAAATGGTTTTAAATAATTTTCAAATGATTCTATTTTTTTTGAACTGTTTGAGATAGAGATAACTCTATTTTTACACTCTATATATACTTTTGAATCGTTTGAGTATTTAATTCCATTATCTAATAAGTTTTTAATCGCTAATGAAAAAGTTTCAAAATCAACCTCAAAACTAGATTCATCAATATCTATAAAAATATTATCAATATTATCTAACATTAATTTATCAATAGCATTTTCTAAAATATGACTAAATTTATAGGGCTTTATATTTAAATTATAATTTTTAGAATTTAATTGCTCGATTTTTGAAAACTCATTTATTAAATTATCAACTCTCTCAAAACTTTTAATTATTCGACTCTTTTGCTTTCCATCTTCAAGCATTTCAGCAGATAATCGACCTTTTGTGATAGGAGTTTTAAGCTCGTGCATAATCATTCTCAAAAACATTTGCCTTGATTCTATTAAATCTCTTATCTTATCAACAGCATTACTAAACTCATTTGCAACTTTTGAAATTTCATCTTTACCATCTATTTTATAATCAATATTCATATCTCCATCAGCAAATTTTCTAATTTTTGAATTTAAAATTTTGAGAGGATAAATACTTCTAATAAGTAAAATATAGACAAAAATAAGAAGTATTAAAACACCAAAAAATACAAACCAAATTGCTCTATTTTTATGTTTTAGAGGTGTTAAATCTTTTAATAAAATATCTTTTGACATCAAGTAAAGATATAAATTATCTTTAAAAATTAATTTTTTAAAATTTTTATCACACCCTTTATTGACTCTTTTCTCAATTAAAGTTGAGCAATTTAAAACTTTCTCTTTATCTTCTATAACTTCAAAATTAAATTCTTTTGCTAAATTTTTAATTTTTTGTTTATCTATATTGGATTCCAACATATAAAATATTACTTTACAAGAATCTTCATATCGTTTTTTTATATCTATTAAATTTCTCTCTTTCTCTATTTGAATATAATTTATAAAAAGTACAATTAAACTAAGAGTAGCTATTAAAAATATAATAGTTATTTTAAATATAATAGAATTTTTCATTTCATAAGCCTATATCCAATTCCTCTAACAGATTGAATATATTTTGGATTTTTAGAAGAATCATTTAATTTTGTCCTAATTCTGCCTACAATTACATCAATACTCTTAAAACTACTATCATAACTAATAGCATTGACACTATTTAATATCTCTTCTCTTGATATTGAATTACCCTCTTTTTTAATAAAATAAGCAAGTATCTCATATTCGGCTTGTGTTAAATTAAGGCTATTATTTTTTAAGTAAATTTCTCTTTCATTCTCATTTAAAATTAAATCACTATTTGATTCTTTTTTAGTATTATAATTTTGTCGTCTAATTAAACTTTTTATTCTTGCATAAAGCTCTTTTGGGTCATAAGGTTTTGGTAAATAATCATCTGCACCCATCTCAAGACCTATAATTTTATCACTTACATCTGACCTAGCTGAAGATATAATAATTGGAATATGAGAACTTTCTCTAATCTTTTTACAAATATCTAAGCCATCAATTGAAGGAAGTGTTAAATCTAATATAAGCAAATCGAATTCTTTAGCATTTAATGCACTAATACCTAAATATGGGTCACCATAATTTATAACTTTAATATTAAATTGCTCTAAATATTCACTAAGTATCTCTGCTAACTCTAAATCATCTTCTATCATTAAAATTTTCATATAAAACCTCTATTTTAAAAATATTTACTGTTCATTTACTTTCTATTGGCATAATATTATCATAAATTTAAAAGGAGCAAAAATGAAAAAATTAGTGTTAATGTTTTTTTTAGCATTAAGTTTAATGGCAGGAAAGTATAGTGTAGATGAGTCACATTCAAATGTCGGCTTTAAAGTTAAACATATGATGATTAGCAGTGTTACAGGTTCATTTAATAGTTACTCTGGTGAAATTGAATTTGATGAAAAAAGCAAAAGCTTTAAAAAATTAAATGGTGTTATTAAAGCCTCTTCAATTGACACTTCAAGTGAAAAAAGAGATACACATTTAAAAGCACCTGATTTTTTTGATGTAAAAAAATACCCTGAAATTAAGTTTGAGATGATAAAGCAAAAGGGCGATAAAATTTATGGTAACTTAACAATGAGAGGAGTTACAAAAGAGATAAAACTTGAGCTTGATATGGGCGGAGTTATTAAAGATCCTTGGGGAAAAACAAGACTTGGTTTTGCATTAGAGGCTAAAATAGATAGAGAAGAATTTGGTTTAACTTATAATAAGATATTAGAAGCTGGTGGAATTGCTGTTGGAAAAGAGGTTAAATTAATCATCGAAATTGAAGCTATAAAACAAAAAAGTAAAAAGTAATTTTCATTTAATAAAATGACTTTTTCCCCTTCTTTTTTCATCTAATTAAATAAAATCAAAAATTTATTAATAAAATAATTTTTATGCTTGACATAAATAGTTGTATATAATATAATTGCACAACATATAGTTGTATATACAATTAAAGGAGGCAAATGGAAAAAAAGAGTTTTATGGATGAGTGTTTATTAGATGAGTCTTTAGGATTTCAAATAAATGTAACTGCAAACGCTTTGCGAAATGGATTTTCTCAATTTTTAAAACCATACTCTATAGCACCTGAACAGTTTGCTACTATGGTTATGTTAAAAGAGAACCCGAATGTGACTCAAACAGAGATGGCAAAAAAACTTTTTAAAGATAAAACAACGATTACAAGAATGATTGATTCATTAATTAAAAAAGATTTTATTACAAAAGAGCCAGTTAAAGACGATAGACGGGCATATCATATAAAACTTTCAACAAAAGGTTTAAAAACTATAGAAGAGGTTAGCGAATTAGTTGAGCCTAAAATAAAAGCACAAAATTCTCTTTTTAAAGAAGAAGAGATACTGAAATTTTTAGAGATGTTAAAAAGATTACAAGATTTTAAATTTAAATTAAACTAAGGAAAAGATATATGAAAAAAATATTATTGATTTTAATTTTACAAACTCTTATTTTTGCAAATCCTGCATTAGTTGAGGAGGCAAAGATAGAAAAGGGAGTTATAAACCCATTTCAAAATTTTGTGGGAACTCTATATTTTAATAAAGTCTCAAATATTGCAAGTGAGAGTGATGGTAAAGTTGAAGCTGTAAAATTTGATAGTGGTGATATAGTCAAAAAAGATGATATTCTAATAAGAGTTGATAGTAAAATTTTAAATGCTCAAATCAATTCAGCTAAAGCAAAATCAGATGAGAGATGGGCTGATTTAAAAAAATCTAAAAAAGATTTAGAGAGATTTAAAAAATTATATAAAAAAAAGAGTATAACAGAACAAGAGTATGATAAAAATTTCTATTTAGTTGAAAAATTAAGAGCTCAATTTCAAGAGGCTAAAGCTAATTTAGATGAACTTAAAGTACAAAAAGAGAAAAAAAAGATATTAGCTCCATTTGACGGAAGTATAGTAACTAAAGATGTAGAAGTTGGTGAGTGGGTAAATAGAGGTAAAATTATTGGAAAAATTGTCAATGCAAAAGTGGTTGATGCAATATTTAATATTCCTGAAAAATTTATTTCTAGTTTAAATACAAATAAAGTGGTTAAATTAAGTATAAACGGAAAAATTTATAATGGAAAAATTTATGGAGTTATTTTAAAAGGTGATAAATTAACAAGAACTTTTCCTGTCAAAGTTAGAGTTAATCTTGAAGATGAGAGAATTTATGATGGAATGCAAGCTAGTTTAAAGCTTGAAACTTTTAAAACTCAAGAGTCTCTATTAGTCCCAAGAGATGCCGTTATTAAACGATTTGAGCAAAATGTTATTTTTACAAATTCTGATGGATTGGCTAAAATGACTCCTGTTGAAATTATTGGATATGAAGGTAACAAAGTTGCAATTAAAGCTCCAATGATAAAAGATGGAATGAGAGTTATTATAAAAGGAAATGAGAGAGTTTTCCCAAATCAACCAATTAAAGCTATAAAATAAGGTAAAAGTTATGAAAGAGTTATCTTTTAATAAAATTAAATTTAATGATTTAAATAAAATAGTAAATTTAAAGCAAGTGGATGATGAGAGTGTTTTTAAAGAGTGGTTTGATTTTAAATATAAATTCAATAATGAAGAGTTAAAACTATTTGAAAAACTTATTAAAAAGCATAAATTAATTATTGATAGTTTTTTAGAAGATGAGTTAAAAGCTAAAGTTATTATACCTGTGTTAAATCAAGTTGATTTTGAAGTAGATAATATTAATGATTTTTATCATCGTAAAATAAACAGTTCTATTAATGGTTTTATTCTTAAAGGTAGCCCTGATTATATGGTAGCAAAAGGGGTCTACTCTCCTGAACTTCCATACTTTTTTATTCAAGAGTTCAAAAAATCTAAAACAAATGATTTTCCAGAGTGGCAACTTTTAGCTGAACTTTTAGTGGCACTTAAATTAAATGATAGTGAATTTATGAGAGGTGCTTATATTGTTGGCAAATATTGGTACTTTATGATTTTAAAAAAGTTTAAAGATAAAGATGGTGATAGATATGAGTTTTATATATCTGATGATTTTAACTCTATGAAAATAGAAGAGTTAAAGGGGATTTTTAAAAATTTACAATTTATAAAAGATGAAATTTTAAAGGAAGTTAATGGACATAATTAAATTTTCTATTAAAAAACCTGTAACGATTACGGTTGGTGTTATTTTAATAGTGCTTTTTGGATTGGTAGGGCTTGATAAACTTCCCTACCAATTAACTCCAAATGTAAGTGAACCTGAAATTTCAGTTACCACAACTTGGGCTGGTGCTACTCCTTATGAGATTGAGAGAGAAATTATAGAAGAGCAAGAACAAGCACTTAAAAGTATTGTCGGCTTAGTTGATTATGAATCAACTTCAAACGATAATATGGGTTCTATTACACTTAAATTTAAAATAGGAACTGATATCAATGAAGCTATGCTTAAAGTTTCAAATAAGTTAAATGAAGTTCCTACTTATCCTGAAAATGTAGATAAACCTATAATTAGTGCAAGTGGGGCATCTGCTAGTCCTATTATTTTTACAATTTTACAGACAAAAGAGGGTAATACTAAACATATTGATACTTATAAAACTTTTTTTGAAAATGAGATAAAAGAGAATTTAGAGAGAATTAAAGGTGTATCAGAACTTATGGTAATGGGTGGAACTGAAAATGAGGTACATATCATTATTGACCCAATTAAGTTAGCTAGTCATTCACTTACAATAGGAGATATATCTAAAACTTTAAAAAATGAGAATGTAAATGTTTCAGCTGGAACTCTTAATATGTCAAGAAGAGCTTATAGAGTTAGAACAACAGCTGAATTTAAAAATTTAGATAACTTAAAGAGTGTAGTTTTAATTTCAGATGGTGAGAGAAGAGTAGTGTTAAGTGATGTTGCAAATGTTGTTTACTCTAATCATAAGAAAGATAGTTTAGCTATGATTGAGGGAGTAGACGGGATTATAGTCGCTTTTATTCCTGAAAATGGAGCAAATGTTGTTAATTTAACAAATAGAGTTGAGAGTGTTATCAATAATTTAAACAGTGGTGTTTTAGATAAAAATGGACTTCATATTAAATGGTTAAATGACCAAAGACGCTATATTATTGGAGCTATTGATTTAGTTCAACAAAATATTTTTATTGGTGCAATATTAGCTATTATCGTGCTTTTAATATTTCTAAGAAGTGCATCTGCTACGGCGATTGTAGGTGTTGCAATTCCGATTAGTATTGTAGCTACTTTTATAATATTAGAGGCTATGGGTAGAAGTTTAAATACAATTTCACTAGCTGGAATTAGTTTTGCTGTTGGAATGTTAGTTGATAGTGCTATTGTTGTACTTGAAAATATAGATAGACATAGACAGATGGGAAAAAGTTTTTTTAATTCTGCTTATGATGGTACAAGTGAAGTTTGGGGTGCGTTAATAGCTTCAGCACTTACAACAATCGCTGTATTTTTACCTATTATCTTTTTATCAAATGAAGCGGGACAACTATTTAAAGATATTGCAATAGCTGTTACAAGTGCGGTTACATTTTCTCTATTTGTCTCTATTTCCGTAATTCCTATGTTATTTACTCAATTTTTAAAATACTCTAAAAAAGAGGGAGTTGTAAGAGAAAATAACTCTAATATCGTAAAATTTGGCTCAAAAATAGTTGATTTTATTATGAAACTTGTAAACTTTACTCTAAAAAACAGAGCGACACAAAGTTTTACAATTGTACTTTTAACTACAATCTCTATTTTAACTGTGGCTTCACTGTTTCCAAAACTAGAGTATTTACCACAAGGAAATAGAAATTTAGTTTTTAATATTTTAATTCCACCTCCAGGGCTTTCAATAGAGGAGAAGCACGAAATAGGATATAAACTTTTTGAACAAGCAATGCCTTATATGAATGAGGATAAAGATAGTTTTCCTGCAATAAAGAGATTATTTTTTGGAATTAGAAATGAGATGATGATTTTTGGAGGACTTACAGTTGATGATACAAGAGCAAAAGAGTTAATTCCTCTGTTTTTACCAATGGTTAATTCATTTCCTGGAATTTTTGGAATTAGTAAACAAGCTGGGGTTTTTGAGCAAGGAATTGGAGAGGGTAGAACCGTAGATGTAGATATCTCTGGTGAGAGTATAGAGCAAATTACAACTATTGGTGGAATGCTTTTTGGAACTATTATGCAATCACTAAAAGGTTCACAAGTTAGACCAATTCCATCAGTTGAGCTTCTATATCCTGAAGTTAGAATTATTCCTGATAGAGATAAATTAAAAAGTATGGGGCTTAGTTCAAGTGAATTTGGAATGGCTATTGATGTATTAATGGACGGAAGAGTTGTTAGTGAGTTTAAAGAAGAGGGTAAAAAAAAGATAGATTTAATTTTAAAAGCTAGTGATGATATTATTGATACCCCTGAAAAACTCTATAATACTCAAATTTCACTCCCAAATGGACGACTAATTCCGATTAGTTCACTTAGCTATTTAGAGCGAACTAGTGGCATTAGTTCAATTAGACATTACAATGGTAAAAGAACGATTACTCTACAAGTTTCACCTCCACCAAATATGTCAATTCAAGAAACAATAGAGATGTTAGATGGTGGAGTAATAGAAGGATTTAGACAAAATGATTTACTCAAAGGCGTAGAGATTAATTTAACAGGAACAGCCGATAAGTTAGTTTCAACCGTAAATGTTTTAAAATGGAATTTCATTATGGCTATTGTTATAATTTATCTTTTAATGTCGGCACTTTTTGGAAACTTTATCTATCCATTAGTAATTTTATTTACAGTTCCATTAGCAACAGCAGGTGGATTTATCGGTTTAAAGCTTACAAATCTATTTGTAGCCCCACAACCTTTAGATATTTTAACTATGCTAGGTTTTATTATCTTAATTGGAATTGTTGTAAATAATGCGATTTTAATAGTCCATCAAAGCTTAAATTTAATTAGAATAAATGGGATTAACCATAGAGATGCAGTAATTGAAGCTACAAAAAGTAGATTAAGACCAATTTATATGAGTTCTTTAACTTCTATCTTTGGAATGTTACCACTTGTTTTAATCCCAGGACCGGGGGCTGAATTTTATAGAGGGCTTGGAAGTGTAATAACTGGAGGGTTAGCACTCTCAACTATATTCACAATTTTTATAACACCAGCACTTTTAATGTTTTTTATTAAAATGGAAAAGATAGCGAAAAAAGAGAAAAAATCATAAAGTTTCTTTTTTCTCTTTTTTGCTAAAATAGTGTTAATAATTATAAAGGATTTACTATGTTTGATGATAGTATGTTTGAAAAATGGTTAGATAATAAAACAAATGATATTGTATATAAAATGGGTAAAGGTGAAAAGATAGAGAGTGAAGAGATGATGGTTTTAGTTCTTAAAGCTCAATCAAATCATTTTCACCATTTAGATAAAGAGTTAAGAGAAGATACGAAAGATTTACGAGAGGATATGAGTAATCTCAATAAAGACCTTAGAAAAGATATGAATAAATTAAATATAGAGTTAAAAGGTGAAATGAATACTCTTAGAGAAGATATGGACAAAAGGTTTGAACAAGTTGATAAAAAATTTGATGCTGTGATTTTTAGAATGGATAGATTTATGTTTTGGTCTTTAGGTCTTACATTATCATCTACAATTTTTATAATTGGATTTTTGAAGTTTTTTTAATTAATTAAAAAATAAAAATTATATGGTAGGTAAAAAATGAAATTTATTTGATATAAAAGATAGAAATTATAGGAGATGCTAATGCCAGTAGTAAGTAAATTTTTAGGAATATTAATAACTATGTATTGGAACGAACACAACCCAGCTGGAGTAAATTATGTTTTTATGTGTAAGTGGGGATATATTTAAATATTAGTAAGGACAAATTTTGAGTAAATTAAGTATTGATGATGCAATAAAATTAATTAAAGAATTTCAACTTAAAGAGCTTGGTAAAATGCTACTAGATAAAAAAAGAGAGTTACAAGAGATAGAAGAATATAAATATTTTTATATGTTTATTAAACGAAAACAATTTAAAATAAATATAGCTTAAAATACACAAAAGGAAAAAAATGAAAAAAATAACACTTAGTATTGTACTTACTTCATATATGTTTGGTTTAACAATAAATGAAGCAGTTAATACGGGATTAAATCATAGTTATGAATTAAAGGCAATTAATCAAGAGGTAAACTCTCAAAAGTATGAGAGAGAAGCATTGAAATCAAATCATTATCCATCAGTTGAATTAAAATATAACTTTAATAGCTCTAATGAAGAGTCTTTTATTAGAGGTAAAGATGATTCAAGCTTTAACGCGAATGTAGATTATAATTTATTTAATGGGTTTATTGATGAGAGTAAAATTAGTGGGGCTAATGCTAATTTAAAAGCTAAAAAGTTTGAAGAGAAAGCATTAAAAGCTGATATAAAATTAGCTATTAAAGAGGCTTATATAAATCTACTTAAAAAGATTGAAGATAAAAAGGTAGCAGAGGAATCAGTTGAACTGCTTACTAATCAAGCAAAAGATGCAACAAACTTTTATGATGTTGGAACAATTCCTAAAAATGAATATTTAGAGGTTGAAGTTGAATTATCTTCTGCTAAAATGAATTTCTTAAAAGCTAAAAGTAATGTAAAACTTGCAAAGGCTAAATTAGAAAGATATTTAGGTAAAAAGTTAAATGAAGATATAACTAAATTAGAATTTAATAGACAAGCTAATTTAAATGAAAATAATTTATATAAAACTTTAATTAATAATAGAAGTGAATTAAAATATTTTAATGCTACAAAAGAGGCAAATAGTTTTGCTACAAAAGCTATTAGAGGTGAGTATTTTCCTACTATTGATTTAAATTTAGAGTATGCTAGAGTTGGAGATGATATATTTCCTGATGGAAAAGAGCTGTTTCCAACTGATGAGGTTAAAGCTGGAGTTACTTTAAATTGGAGTGTGTTTGAGGGAAATTCAAGAACTAATAGAGCTGAATCTAAAAAATATATTACAAAATCAATTGAGAATCAAATTGAAAATTTAAAAGAAGAGTTACTTTTACAACTTCAAGACACAATGGAATTAATAAGTGTTTCGTACGAGCAATACGAAGTGGCAAAAGAAGCACTAGCACAAGCAAAAGAGAATTATAATATAGTTGAAGATAGATATAAAAATTCAATTGCAACTACTACAACTTTTATAGATGCTAGATTTTATTTAACTAGAGCTAAAAGTGAATTTATTCAATCAATTTATAATTTACATCAAGCAAACGCAAAATTAGAGAGAGTTTTAGAAAAATAACTCTTTTTTAATCAAATAAAAACTATAATTGATTTTAAAAATTATAGAAAGAGAATATATGGATAAAATAGCAATTATTGGTTTAGGATATGTAGGGCTTCCTCTTGCTGTTGAGTTTGCAAAGAAGTATAAAGTTATAGGATTTGATATAAATGAGATTAGAATTAGTGAACTTCAAAAAGGTGTAGATAGAACTTTGGAAGTTGAAGAATATGAGTTAAAAAGTTTAACAAATTTAAAATATAGTGCAAATTTAGAGGATATTAAAGAAGCAAATATTTATATTGTTACAGTTCCAACTCCAATTGACGATTATAAGAGACCTGATTTAAAACCACTTTTAGGAGCTAGTAAAAGTGTAGGAGGTATCTTAAAAAAAGGTGATATTATAATTTATGAATCAACTGTATACCCAGGATGTACAGAAGAGGATTGTGTTCCTATATTAGAAGAGCAAAGTAATCTAAAATTTAATAAAGATTTCTTTGTTGGTTACTCTCCTGAACGAATTAATCCAGGTGATAAAGAGCATAGATTACCTACAATTAAAAAAGTTACAAGTGGTTCAACTCCACAAATTGCCATAAAAGTTAATGAGTTATATAAGAGTATTATCACAGCTGGAACTCACTTAGCATCATCTATAAAAGTAGCTGAAGCTGCAAAAGTAATTGAGAATGCTCAAAGAGATATAAATATAGCTTTTGTAAATGAGTTAGCTTTGATTTTTGAAAAGATGGGGATTGATACTAATGATGTATTGGACGCTGCTTCTACTAAATGGAATTTTTTACCATTTAAACCGGGGTTAGTTGGAGGACATTGTATCGGGGTAGATCCATATTATTTAACACATAAAGCTGATTCATTAGGTTATCGTCCAGAGGTAATTTTAAGTGGAAGACGCATAAATGACAATATGGGAATTTTTATTGCAAATTCTATTATTAAATTAATGATAAAAAAAGGTATTCAAATAGATAACTCTAATATTTTAGTTTTAGGAATAACTTTTAAAGAGAATTGCCCTGATATTAGAAACTCTAAGGTAATAGATATAATTAGAGAGTTAAAAGAGTTCAATATAGATGTTGATGTGTGTGATAGTTCAGCTGATAAGCAAGAAGTTAAAGAGGAGTATGGAGTAGATTTAATTAATAATTTAAATAAAAAGTATGATGGAGTTGTATTAGCAGTTTCACATAATGAATTTAAAAAGTTAAATTTAAAAGAGTTAAAAAAGGATAAATGTGTGGTTTATGATGTAAAATCATTTCTAAGAAAAGATGAAATAGATTTAAGACTCTAAAGGAAAAAAATGGAAAAAATTAAAAATTTTTTAACAATTGAAGATAAAATAATCTCTAAAAAACATCTTTTATTATTGATGTTAATAGCTTATGTCTTCTCTATAGCAGTTAGATTTATATGGGTATATGAGTTTAAAGATGTAGCTGAATATCATTGGAATAATGAGTTAATGATAAATACTAATGATGGTTATTGGTGGGCAGAGGGAACAAGAGATATTTTAAAAGGAAGTCACGAGCCAAATGATTACTCTTCAGTGACATATCCGATTTCAAAATTAACAGCATTTTTTGTAAAGATATTACCTTTTAGTTTTGAAACTATAATACTATACATTCCTGCATTTTTAGGTTCACTCTTAGTCATTCCCATAATACTGATTGGCTACTCCATTAAAAAACCATATATGGGCTTTGTAGCTGGTTTAATAGGTGGAATTGTATGGAGTTACTATAATCGTACAATGGTTGGATATTATGACACAGATATGCTAGTAATTGTATTTCCCACAATAGTCTTATCTGGAATTATATTTGCATTAACTCATAATAGGAATAGATGGCTCTTAATTATGACCTTTAGTATAATTATGTATTCGTGGTGGTATGGTGGGGCTTATTCTCTACTTTTGGCTATGGCTTTTATGTTATTTATTTATACATTTGTATTTGAGAGAAAGAGACTCTTTAATTATAAATTATTAATTTTTATTTTAATTGCAATGCTTCCTGCCCTCATACTTGAACTAAAACTATTTTTATCATTTTTTTTATTTTTTATTTTTCATTATGAAGAACATAGAGTAGATAGATTTAATAAAATTTATGATTTTATGAAAAAATTTAATATTACAACAGAAAAATTAGTATTCATTATTTTTATATTAGTAATTATATTAGTACTTTTTAGTGGAGGTTTTTCAGGGATTATATCAAAATTAAATGATTATGTATTTAGAAGTGCAATAGCAGGGGATATAACTTTACATTATTTCAATGTAGTTCAAACTGTAAGAGAGGCTGGACATATTCCATTTGAAATATTTGCAAATAGAATAAGTGGTCATCCGATAATATTTTTTCTATCAACTATAGGCTATTTTTTATTAGCTTTTAGGTATAAAATTTTACTTTTAGCACTTCCTATGTTAGGACTTGGATTTTTAGCAATGCAAGGTGGACTTAGATTTACTGTTTATGCAGTTCCAATTAATGCATTAGGAATTGCTTATTTAATATTTTTATTTGCAAAATATTTTCAAAATGCGTTTGCCCATAATATAAAGTTTATAGCAAAATATATTTTTGTTATCTTAGCTACACTAGCTGTACTATATCCAAATATAATACATATTCAAAATTATAAAGTTCCTGTTGTATTTGACAAGAATGAAGTAACAATATTGGATAAATTAAAAGATGTAGCTGGAAGAGAAGATTATGTAGTAACTTGGTGGGATTATGGTTATCCTATTAGATACTATTCAGATGTAAAAACTCTAATTGATGGAGCTAAACATAGTGGATTTCAAAACTATCCAGTTAGTTTTATACTATCACACCCAAATCAGACAGCTGCTGCAAATATGGCAAGACTTGATGTTGAATACACAGAGCTTAATTTTAAAGATGGAAAAGGTTCTACTATGGATAGAGCACTTCAAGATTATGGATTAAAAAATCCAAATGAGTTAATTAAAGCTATTAGTTCTAAAGATTTTAAATTACCTGAAAAAACAAGAGATGTCTATATATATCTACCTTTTAGAATGTTAAATATTTTTCCAACAGTAAATTTATTTAGTAATTTAGACTTATTGAGTGGTCAAACATATCCAAATCCATTTTTCTATTTTGCAAGAAATTTTCAAGATAAAGGTAATGAGATACATTTGGGTTCTGGTATTAAAGTTTTTAAAGAGGGTGGCGCTATTCAAATTGGAAATCAAAAAATTGTTTTAAATAGTTTCATAACAGTTGGATATAACAAAGATGGAAGACTTCAAAGGCATGTACAAAGTTTAGACCCAAATTCACCAATATCAGTAATTTTTATGCAAACTTATAAGGCATTTTTAGTACTTGATCAAAATATGTTAAATTCTTTATTTATACAACTATTTGTATTAGAAGAGTTTGATTCTGAGTTATTTGAGCCAAGTATTATGAGTCCTTTAGTAAAAGTTTATAAGTTAAAAAAATAAAGGTTATAGATGAATTATGAATTAATTAAAAAATTTCTTTTTAATTTTGAGCCTGAAGTTGCACACTCTATTGCAGAATTTACATTTAAAAATTTTGCTAATTTAAATTTTATTTTAGATAATTTAGAGAAAAAATATTTTATTTCTGACCCCTCTCTTAAACAAAATATATTTAATAGAGATTTTTTAAATCCAGTAGGAATTGCTGCTGGATTTGATAAAAATGGAACAATGATAGAAACACTTATGGGTTTGGGATTTGGGGCTATTGAAGTTGGAACTGTAACACCAGAGCCTCAAGTAGGAAATGATAAACCTAGGTTATTTCGACATCCAAAATATGATTCACTTCAAAATGCAATGGGGTTTAATAATAATGGTGCTGATAAGTTAAAAAAAGAGATAATAAAACTATTTCCATATAAAATTCCAATAGGAGTAAATATTGGTAAAAATAAAATTACTCCTGAGAGTGAAGCACTAAATGATTATAAAATTTTAATTAATGAATTTAAAGATTTAAGTGACTATTTAATTATTAATATATCAAGCCCTAACACTCCAAATTTAAGAGACTTACAAAATGAGACATTTTTAAAAGAGCTTTTTTCTCTCTCAAAAGAATTAACTAATAAGCCAATTTTACTTAAAATTGCTCCTGATATGGATAAAAAACAAGCAATAGAGCTTTGCACTTTTGCAATTGAATCAGGTGCTAGTGGAATAATAGCTACAAATACAACAGTTGATTACTCTCTTATTCCAAATGCAAAAGATTTCGGTGGAATTAGTGGAAGAGTTTTAAAAGAGAAGAGTTTTAATATTTTTAAGGCTATTGCAAAAGAGTTAATAACTCACGAAAGTAAGCCTGTTTTAATCTCTGTTGGTGGAATTGATAGCCCAAAAGAAGCTTATAGAAGAATCAAGAATGGGGCAAATTTAATTCAAATTTATACAAGCTTTATTTATGGTGGTCCGATTTTAATAAAAAAAATAAATGAAGGTCTTATAAAATTATTAAAAGAGGATGGATTTAAAAATATTAGTGAAGCTATAGGTGTAGATTTATGAAAATTTTAATATTAATAACAATATTTTTAGGAGTTTTAATGGGAAGTAACCTTCCAAAGCATTATGTAGAGAAGTTAGAAAATGGTTTAGAGATTGTAATGATCCCTATGAACAATGCAACAGGTGTAATTACAACAGATATTTTTTACAGAGTTGGAAGTAGAAATGAAGTTTTAGGTAAAAGTGGAATTGCTCATATGTTAGAGCATTTAAACTTTAAGTCAACAAAAAATTTAAAAGCTGGTGAATTTGATGAGATAGTTAAAGGTTTTGGTGGGGTAAATAATGCCTCCACTGGATTTGATTATACTCATTATTTTATTAAATCAAGCACTCAAAATTTAACTAAATCATTAGAACTTTTTGCTGAATTAATGCAAAATTTAGCACTAAAAGATAGTGAATTTCAACCTGAGCGTGATGTTGTAGCAGAAGAGAGAAGATGGAGAACTGATAACTCTCCAATGGGATTTTTATATTTTAATTTATTCAATAATGCTTATGTATATCATCCATATCACTGGACACCGATTGGCTTTATGGAAGATATTTTAAGTTGGAAAATAGATGATATTAAAGAGTTTCATAAAACTTATTATCAACCTCAAAATGCAATTATAGTAGTTGCAGGAGATGTGAAAAAAGATGAAGTTTTTAATGAGGCTAAAAAGCATTTTAGTAAAATAAAAAATAGCAATGATATTCCAAAAGTTTACCAAATTGAACCAAAACAGACAGGTGCCAAAAGAGTTGAAATCTCAAAAGCTAGTGAAGTTGATATGTTAGCAATAACTTATCATATTCCAAATTTTCAAGATGAAGACCAAATTAAATTATCCGCTATTAGTGAGCTTTTAAGTAGTGGAAAAAGTAGTAGACTTCAAGAAACTTTAGTTGATAAAAAGAGAATGGTTAATCAAATTTATGCTTATAATTTAGAGTTAATTGATGCAGGTGTTTTTTTAATTATGGCTATATGCAATCCTGATATCAAAGTTGAAGATGTAGAGAGTGAAATTTTAAATGAATTGAATTTAATAAAAGAAGCTAAAATAGAAAAAAGTGAATTAGATAAGATAAAAATTAATACAAAAGCTGATTTTATATTTTCAATGGAAAACTCAAGTACACTAGCTGATATGTTTGGAAGTTATTTAGCAAGGGGTGATATAAAACCTCTTTTAAATTATGAAGATGATTTAGAAAAATTAAAAATTGAAGATTTATCAAAAGTTGCAAATAAATACTTTAAGAAAGATAATTCAACTACAATAATTTTAAGAAAAAGTAAGAATTAAATAATTATTCTTTTTTTTCTTATATAATATTTATAT
>JADGEE010000037.1 GCA_016744535.1 Campylobacteraceae bacterium | reverse complement strand
AATCACAGATATATTTGATACAACAGAAGATTTAATAAAAAAATTTAAAATTATTTTAGATGATAACTTTATTTCAAAAATTATAGAACTTAAAGATAACGAAATTAAGTTAATTGAATCTACTTTTATTAAAAATATTTCTATTAAAGATTATTTTTCTATCAAAGATATAGAACTTAATAATTTACAATATAAAAAAGAGATTTATATTGTTGGTGAAAATGGAGATGGTAAAACAATTTTACTTCAATCAATCATTATTGCTTTAATTGGTGAAAAAAAGATAAAAGGTAAAGTTAGTGAATATATAGAAGATACAATAAATAATATGAATTTAAATATTTTTGATGGAGATATAAATTTTGGCTATCCTGAATTTAAAGAGAAGAAAGTTAAAAATATATTTGCTTATGGAATAAATAGAAATAAGACTCACTATAAAGATTTTGATAAGAGTGGTTTTAGTGGACTTTTTGATACAAGCGACCCAAGAGACACAACATATTTAAAAGACCCTATTAAAGTTTTAGAAGATGATAATGATTTAATTAATGAATTTAGAAAAAAGTTAAATAGTGATATTTTAATTAATGAGTTAAGAATTGAGAAAAAAGATAGTAATTTAATTTTTAAAGAAAAAGATTTTAAAATAGATTTTGAAAAACTCTCCGAAGGCTATAAAACCACTATAATTTGGCTTTGCGATTTGCTTTCACGACTTATTGAAAATCAACCAGAAGTTACAAAATTAGAAGATTTTAAAGCGATTGTTTTAATTGATGAAGTTGATTTATATCTGCATCCAAAATGGAAATATGATTTTATGTTTAAATTTAGAAAAATATTTTCAAATATTCAATTTATCATGACAACTCATAGTTTAGTTACAATTTTAGGGGCGAGCGAAGACGCAGTATTTGATAAGATTTATAAAGATGAGAATGGAGATACGAAAATAACTCATCAAATAGATGATATTTCATATTATACGGCAAATATTTTAATAACATCGCCTCTCTTTAATTTAGAAAGCGTAAAAGTTAGAGGATATGATAAAAAAGAGCCATTAAGTAGTGATGGTTATATCTATCGTGAAATACATAATGCAATTAGAAAGTATATGAAAGATAATCCAAGTGCTTTAGATGAAGAGTTGAAAAATAAAGCTAGAGAAGAAGTTAAAAAACGATTAGCTAAATTGAGACAAAAATGAGAGAGATAGATTCAACAAGAAGAAAAACATCACATTCACATTTAAATAGTGATAAAGTAAAAGAGGTATTTCTTAAAAATATCAAAGATAAATGCCACTCAACAGAGAGTGCTTATAGTGATGGGAAAAGTGATAAAAAAAATAGTATAAAATGGACTTTGAAACATATATATTATGAAAAATGTGCATTTTGTGAATCTTATATTAAAAATGAAGTTGGAGATATAGAACACTTTAGACCAAAAAATGAAAATAAGAATCAAGCTAAAAAATGTGATAAAAAAAACTCTTACTATTGGTTAGCTTTTAGTTGGGATAATTTATTACCTGCTTGTAGTAAATGTAATGGTAAAAAATCTAACTGTTTTGATATTGAAGGTAGAAGAGTTGAGTATAAATCTCAAAGATTAAAAAAATTAACAGATTTACAACTTATAACACAAGAGTATAATAAGATAGAAAAACCAAAACTTTTACACCCTGAATATGATAAATTTGAAGATAAAATAGAATTTAATAATCAAGGTGAAATAATCTCAAATGATGAGAAAGTAAAATATACAGTTAAAATATGCGATTTAAATAGAAAAAATTTAACAGATTCAAGAGAGAGTATTATTAATGATTTTATTAATGATTTAAAAAAGCAATATATTGATTATTTAGATTCATATAGTATTACTAAAAATTTTGATGAAGCATTGAAAAGTTTTAAATATATTATAAAAAAGTTTATTAAAGAGGCAAATATTAAATATCAATACTCACTTGTTAGAAAATATATAGTAGATAATTTTGAAATTTTTTTAAATGATATAAATTGGAATGATGAAGATGAAAGAGATATAATATTTATTGCTTTTAATGAATTTTATATGGATAGCACAAATGAATAAAATCAAAGCTAAAATTACTTCTATTAAAACAAAAGATTCAATTAATTTAGTAAAATTAGAATCAAATAATATAACTCTTTCACTTTTAACTCTTGATTTGCCAAATAATATTAAAGAAAATAGCGAAGTTATAGCTCTATTTAAAGAGAGTGAAGTGGCAATCTCAAAAAGTGAAAATGATATAAGTATTTCAAATAGAATACAAGGCGAAATAATTGAAATTAATAACGGTGAAATTGTAACCATGATAAAAATTAAAACTTTAATGGGCAATATAGATTCTATGATTACGACAGATTCAACTTTTAGACTCAATTTAAAAGTTAATGATGAGGTTTTTGCACTTATTAAATCAAATGAGATGTCAATGGAATTAAAATGAGTGAAATAGATTTTAGCCCTTTTGTAATTTCACTTAAACTCTCTTTTGTAGTTACTATTTTACTTTTTATTATCACTTTTCCAATTGCTATTTGGCTTTCAAAAACTACATCAAAAGTAAAACCGATATTTGAGGCAATTTTTGCATTACCAATAGTTTTGCCTCCAACAGTTTTGGGTTTTTACTTGCTTGTTGTACTTTCGCATAATTCAGCTATTGGAAATTTTTTTAATGAGTATTTAAATATAAGCTTAGTTTTTAGCTTTGAAGGGCTTGTAGTTGCTAGTTGTTTTTACTCTTTTCCTTTTATGCTCCAACCTCTTCAATCAGGACTTGAAGGAGTCAATAAAAGCATAATAGAAGCCTCTTATACTTTAGGTAAATCAAAAGTCAAAACTATGTTTTTTGTAATAATGCCAATTATAAAACCATCAATTTTAACTGCTACCGTTATAACTTTTGCTCACACAATGGGAGAGTTTGGAGTTATTTTAATGGTTGGGGGAAATATTCCAGAAGTTACAAAAGTGGCGTCAGTTGCAATTTATGATAGCGTGGAAAACTTAGACTATTATCAAGCACATATATACTCTATTATTTTAGTAGTTCTTAGTTTTTCAGTTCTATTTAGTATTTATTTTTTGAATAGAAAAAAGGTTAAAAGATGATAAAAATAAACATAAAAAAGTCCCTTCATGGAGCTATTGGTGATTTTGAATTAAATGTAAATAAAGAGATAAAAAATAGAACTTTTTTAACACTAGCTGGAGAGAGTGGAAGTGGTAAAACTACACTTTTAAGAATTATTGCTGGGCTTGAAAATCCTGATAGTGGCAAAATTATAGTTAATAATAAGAGTTGGTTTGATAGCGATAAAAAGATAAATTTAGCACCACAAAAACGAAAAATTGGTTTTGTGTTTCAAAATTATTCACTTTTTCCAAATATGAGCGTAAAGCAAAATTTAATTTTTGCGCTTGAAAATAAAAAAGATATAAATTTTGTAGATGAACTTTTAGAGATAGTAGAATTAAAAGAGTTAGCAAATCGTTATCCTGAAACTTTATCCGGTGGACAACAACAGAGAGTGGCGTTAGCTAGAGCAATTGTTAGAAAACCTGATATTTTACTACTTGATGAGCCATTATCAGCATTAGATGGAAATATGAGAGCAAAACTTCAAGAGGAAATTATTAAAATACATAAATACTTTGAAATTACCACAATTTTAGTAAGCCACGATTTAAGTGAAATTTTTAAACTCTCAAATAGAGTCTTAATACTTGATAAAGGGCAAATTATAAAAGATGATAGACCCGAAAAATTATATATTAAAAACACAACGACTAATAAATTTTCATTTATTGGAGAAGTTTTAGATATTAAAAAAATAGATATAATTTATAAAGCTATAATCGCTATTGGAAATAATATAACAGAAGTTGTTTTAACTGAAAATGATTTAAAAGAGATAAGTGTGGGGAGTAGAGTTTTAATAGCATCTAAGGCATTTAATCCAATTGTTAAGAGAATAAAAGAGTAAAGAGAGTTTAAAAAAGATAATTTAACTCTAATCTATACTCATTATAAGATACATCCGTTTTCTCTTTTGGGTCAGCATCAACCAAACCTATTCTAAGTTTTGCTTCAAAATTTGGAATAGCTTTAAATTGTTTCCACATATCTATATGAACGATATTTGAATCTGCTTGAACATCAGGTTTACTATCATCAAAATCTTGCATAGCATATCTAATCATAGCTCTAAAATCTGGGATTATTCCAGCTTTTCCAAAGTTATAAAATGCTTCTATATCCCAAGTTTCAGTATTTGCATACCAGTTATATTGAGCCATTGCTCTCGTATAACCACCAGTTACAAATCCTCTCCAAGGTGCTATGATATCAGCTTCATCATCAATTTTAGAGTAACCGACTTGAAATTTACTATTACTATTTTTAAGAACTAATCTACCTGCAATTAATGAGCTATCTAAACTATGTGGATTTGTATATCCTCTAGCGTCATCAGCTGTGATTTTACCTTTAAGTGAAGCCCCTCCAATAACTCCGCCACCATCATCAAATTGTGACATATATCTAATCCCAGGGATTAAAGCATATCCATTACCTAATTTAATTTTATAATTTCCCTCTAGTGTAAGTGAGCTTACAACATCAGGAACAGCTCCATAAATCATATCAAATTTTAAACCATTAATTGATTTATTTGTAAATCCAGCAATAATTAATTCGTGATTTGGGTCTTCTCCAGCATTTACAAAGTTATCATAAGTAAGTCCTTTATGAACTGCTGAATCATCGTTATTATTCCATTTATGTCCACTTGCGTCTTTAAAAGTTATTACATCGTGAAAAGTTGTGTGGTCTCTAAGTTTTTGTTTATCAAAGTATGCTAAATATAATTTTGTTTTATCTAAATCTTTATTAACTAAACTAATTCCTTCAAGTGTATGTGGAATCATTTTTGTGTCATTTGATTTAGTTAAAAAACTTTCAAATATTTGACGCCCAATTTTAAGTTCAGTTTTGGCGATATTATATTGAATATAAGCTTGTGCTAAAACTGTCATTCCAAATTTACCATCAGTATTTACACTATATCTGCTAAAAGTATCTTTTCCAGCTTTTACAAATCCAGCCTCATCTTTATTTTGATTTAATCCATCAAATGGACTACTTGAATGATAAAGTCCTAGAGTCGCACTAACGCCTTTAAATGGAGCAGTTTTATAAACTAAACTCGCACCAACACCGTGAGCTTTATTATCTAACTGTTTACCATCAATCTCTTTATCCCAATCCCACTTAAACATATTAGTTCTAATTCTTCCGTAAAATTCAGCTTTCTTAAAAGCATCCCCAAAACTTATGGCATTTTCAGGAAGCACATTATAGACTTCCATCATATTATTTTTAAGCGTTCTTTTTGGTTTTATTTTTTCATTAGCTAAAGCGTTTAAACCACTTAATAACATAACTGTGGCAATACTTAGATTAAAAAATTTCATAACTCTCCTTGTTTTAATTATAAGTTTTTATAAATATCGTTATATTTTGAAATAATTTTAGAATATAACGATATTTACATAAAAATGGCGTAAAAAGTATCTAAATTTTACTTTAGTTTAGTATAAGTTTAATCATTATTTATTTGTAATTTGTTATAATTTAGGAAAACTATTTTATATATTAATTTTAGTTTCAAAAGATTAATAATGAGATTATCTAACTATCAAATAGAAATAATTAAAAAATATACACTAGAGATATTCAACACGCAAAAAGTTTATCTTTTTGGGAGTAGAGTTAATGATAATAAGAGAGGTGGAGATATTGATTTATATATAGAGTTAGAGGATAAAATTTTTAGCAAAACTAAAAAGATATTTAGGAGAGCAAAAAATTGATATTATTTTTAATGAAGATAAAAATAGATTAATAGAGAAGGAGGCTAAAAAATGGGGAATAGCACTTTAGTTTACAAAGAAAAATTAGAAAAAAATTTAAATGAAAGTTTTACTCATTTAAAAAGAGTTAATGAAGCATTTAATGAACTAGAAAAAATATATAAGTTTCCAATAGATATACAAAACTTTTTAAAATTACTTAATAATATACAAGAATTTGCGTTTACTGACCAAATAATATATAGATTCTTAAAACTTCAAGATGTTATGGGTGCTAAACTATTTAAAGCATTACTTTTTTATCAAGGTGAAAATGTAGATAAACCTTTTTTAGATATTTTAAATAGATTTGAAAAATTGAATATTTTAGAAGTTGAAGAGTGGTTTGAATTAAGGGAAATTAGAAATAATATTGCATACGATTATGAAGAGAATGAAGAGTTTGGCAAAAATATTTTAAATGAAATTTATCAAACTAAAGATGACTTAGAAAAAATATTAAAAAAAGTTAATCTTCTTATGAAATAAAAATATAAATAGGAGCGTAAATGTTTAAAGGTAGTTATTTAGAAAATGATGTTAATTTTTTATTAAAAGTTATAGATATAGATTTTGTTGATACTAAAACTAAAGAAAAACTTATAAAAGATAAAAAAATACACTATTCAGAGATGATAAGTAGAGAGTATATCCCAACACAAAACTATTTAGATACATTTTATACAGCACTCCAATTAAATAAATCAAAAGTAGCAAGAGATGTTCTTAAATTGGCTAACTATTTAAAAGATAAAGATAAATTAACTTTAATTTCACTTGCAAGGGCAGGAACTCCGATAGGCGTACTATTAAAGAGAACTTTAAAAGAAGTTTTTAATATAGAATCACCTCACTACTCTATATCCATTATCAGAGATAGGGGAATTGATGAGAATGCGATAAATTATATAAGAGAGAATGAAAATGGTGAATTTATATTTATTGATGGTTGGACAGGTAAAGGCGTTATAAATAGAGAGTTAAAAAAGTTTATTAAAGAGTATAATATCAAATATTCAACTGATATTTCAGATAAATTATATGTATTAGCAGATATTGCAGGTAAAGCCGATTTTGCCTCTACAAATCAAGACTATTTAATTCCCTCTGCTATTTTAAATTCAACAGTTACAGGGCTCATAAGTAGAAGTATATTAAATAATGAGTATGTGAAAAAAGATGATTTTCACGCTTGTAAGTATTATGAGGAGTTTAAAGATAGCGATTTAACTCTTTTTTATATAGATGAGGTAATGAGTGTTATAAAAAATATGAAAATTGATGATTATAGTTTAGTAAATGAGAATAAAAATTTAGCGAATAGAGTTGATAAGTTTTTAAAAGAGATAAAAAAAGAGTTTGATATTGAAAATATTAATCATATTAAACCAAGTATCGGAGAGACAACAAGAGTTCTTTTAAGACGAACTCCTTATAAAATTTTAGTAAATGATTTAAATAGTGAAGATGTAAAACATTTAAAATTACTCTCTGATGAGAAAAATATAGATATAGAAGAGAGAAAAGATTTACCATATATTGCCGTTGGAATTATAAAATAATGTTTAAAAATATAAAAGATGTAAATTTAAATTTTAGTAATTGTCAAAATTGTCCTGATACTTGTTGTAAAAATATGTTAATACCTTTAATATTAGAGGATTTTAAATTTGTTTATAAAATTTTTCCAATAGTTTTTGCTTATATAAATAGTGAATTAAGAGTTTTTATATTATTAAGTGATGATGGAGAAGGGTGTCGTTATTTAGGGCAAAAGGGGTGTGAAATTTACGAAAAACGTCCACCCTCTTGCAAAATATATCCTATTAGTCCATTTTTTGAAGAGTTTTATGTGGATACTAATTGTGAAGCTGTTGGAGAGAATGGAGAGTTTTTATGCTCAAACAAAGGGTTTAATCAAAAATTTAATCATCCAAGATTAAAAAATTTTAAAGATAAATATTCTCAAACTGAAAAATTTTTAATTTCGATAGAAAATAGTATTGAAAAAATAGGATATATAAAAGAGATTGAAATTTATAAGTATAGTGGAGAAGTTGAAAGTAACTATATAAAGATGCATAAATTTTCACTTAAATTATGATTTTTTATTATAAAATGTTAAAATTTCATAATAAACTCATAAGTAATCAAAGGAACTACCATCGAACAGTTAAGAGGAGTTGTTAAAAATGTAACTTATTTTAATGCTGAAAATGGATATATAATATTAAAAACTACAAAAAAAGTAACTCTTTATGGAAATAGTTTTTTAGCAAATGAGAATTTAATTGATGCTGAATTTGTGGCAAAAGGGCAGTGGGTCAAACATAAAAAGTATGGTTATCAATTTAATTTTTTAGAGTTTGAAGTCCAAGAGAGTGAACTATTTTATTTTTTAAGTAGAGTTATAAAAGGAATTGGCAAAAATTTAGCAAAAACTCTTCTTGAAACTTATGAAGAGGAAAAGTTAATAACCATATTAGATAAAACTCCAAACGAGCTTTTAAATATCAAAGGTATTAAAGCTAAAAAACTTAAAAAAATTACAGAGAATTGGAATAAGTTTAAAGAATTAAAATCTTTATCAGAGCTTTTAACTCCTGCTGGTGCTACTCATAACATTATAAATAAAATCTATAAACACTTTGATGATATAAAATTGATTGAAAAGTTAAAAATAAATCCCTACTTAATGATGGAAGTTAAAGGGATTGGGTTTAAGAGTGCTGATAAAATCGCTAGAGGATTAGGTATTAAGCCAAATGCAAAAGAGCGTATAAAAGCTTGTATCAATTTTATTATGATTGACTATACGAATCAACAAGGAAATAGTGCGATAAATTTAAGTGAACTATTTGAAGTTTTATCAAAAGAGTTAAAGATAGAGAGTGATGAAAGCATAGTTTTTGAATTTAATGAAGATGAGTTTATTTTAATACTAAGAGAGATGATTGATGATGAGATAATCGTTAAATTAAATGAAGAGAAAGTTACTTCATCATTTTTAAATTATGCAGAAAATTTTATAATTGATGAATTGAAAAAAAAGTCTGATAATAAAGATATAAATATTGTCTCTGATATTGATAGTTATATTGAAATTAAACAAAAAGAGATGAAATTTAAGTTTTCTAATCAGCAAAAGGAAGCGATAAAAATCGTAAATGAAGGATATAAAATTTTTGTACTTTGTGGATATGCTGGAACTGGAAAATCTACAATTTCAAAAGCTATCTTAGATTTACTCTCAATTAAATATACTCAAAAAGATATAATTTGCTGTGCATTATCAGGAATTGCAAGTGATAGAATTAGAAAAACTTCAGGTTATAGTGCCTCTACTATTCAATCTCTACTTTTAAAAGCTGAAAAACTAGATAATAAAAAATTGCAACAAAATGTTATTTTATTAGATGAGAGTTCAATGGTAAATAGTGAATTAATGTTTAAATTAATTAGGGCATTAAACGATGAGACTATTTTTATAATGGTTGGAGACCCAGCTCAACTTCCACCAATTGGAGCAGGAAATCCATTTAGTGATATTATCTCAAATAAGTTAGTGCCAATAGTTGAATTAACTAAAATATATAGACAATCAGAAGATAAAGTTATAACACTTTTTGCAAATGAGATTAGAAATGGGGCTGTGCCTCAAAATTATATGAGTCATTATGAAGATTTTGAATTTCAAAATTTTGCAATTAATAACTATTTTCAACTAAAAAATAAATTAACTCAAAAAGATTTAAAAGAAGTTAGAGACTCTAATTCAGATAAAATTTTAGAGCAAATTAAATATATTGCTAAGAGTTATAAAAATACTCTAGCAAATTTTTATAATAGTAAAAAAAGCTATGAATATATAACTCACTTTCAAGTTATAGCCCCTAGAAAAGATGGATTATTAGGGGTTGAAAATTTAAATATACAACTCCAAAGTGTTTTAAATCCAAAAACAGATGAAGCCTCTATTTTAGATTTAGGTAGAATCATATTGCATATTGGAGATAAAGTTGTACATACTCAAAACCAAGATATGGATTGTATTCTACCCAAAAATTTTAAATTAAAAGGGCAAAATCAAATTTTTAGAAATAGAATTTTTAATGGAATGATTGGAATGGTATTTCAAATGGATAAAGAGGAAGAGTTAATGTGGGTCTATTATCCAACTGATGATATTGTAGTTGAATATAGTTTTGATGAGGTTAGAGATTTACTTAAATTATCTTATGCACTAACAATTCATAAGACACAAGGGAGCGAATATAAAAATATAGTTATTCCAATGACTTTAAGTGATTTTATGATGTTAAATTCAAAATTGATTTACACAGCAATTACAAGGGCAAAAGATAGAGTTGTAATTGTAGGAGAAAATTATGCTTTTAAGATGGCTTGTAAGAGAAAAGATGTAACGATTAGAGATACTGTTATAAATAGTGTACAAGAGTAAAAAATTTAATTTGGAGTTACATAATAATATGTCTCAAAAGTTAGGTAAATTAAATAGATTAAAAATAGATGGTTATAAATCTATAAAATCTTTAGACTTAGAGTTAAAGAGATTAAATATATTAATTGGTGCTAATGGAGTGGGTAAGAGTAACTTTATTAGTTTTTTTAAGTTTATGAAAAAGATTCTTGATAAAGATTTACAACTCTATGTTGGTGAACAAAGAGGTGCAAATAAAATATTACACTTTGGAATAAAAACAACGGAAAAATTATCATTTTTATTATATTTTCCTCCTAATGGTTATGCTTGTGAATTAATTCCAAATACAAATGATAGATTTATTTTTAAACAAGAAATCTCATATTTTAAAGCAAGTGATATTGGATATAGTGGTGGTGCTAAACAATCTATTCTTGCAAAAGATGGAGAGTTAGAATCAAAATTACCAAAATATGGAGATACTTCGTCTATAAGTGGACATATTGTTAGATATATTCAAGATTGGAAAGTTTATCACTTTCATGATACAAGTTCAACTGCAAAAGTTAAATTAACTTGTAATATTAGTAACTGTGGTACTTTATCAATAGATGGTGCAAATATATCTGCATTTTTAAGAAATATTAGAGAACATAATGAGAAATCATATAATCAAATTGTAAAGACAATTCAAAGAGTTGCTCCTTTTTTTCACGATTTTATTTTAGAACCTGAAAAAAATAATCTTGATACAATTAAATTAAAATGGAAACATAGAGGAACTGATGAGTATTTTGATGCAAATGATTTATCAGATGGAACATTAAGATTTATTTGCTTAAGCACTCTACTTTTACAGCCTAATTTACCGACAATTATTCTCTTAGATGAACCAGAACTTGGGCTTCATCCATTTGCTTTAAGACTTTTAGCAGGAATGTTTAAAAAAGTATCAAGAAAAACACAAATTATAGCTTCAACTCAATCTGTAACACTTGCTGATAATTTTGATATAGAAGATATTATAGTAGTAGATAGAAAAAATAATGAATCTATGTTTACACGATTAAATATAGAGGATTATGAAGAGTGGTTACAAGAGTATAGTTTGGGTGAAATATGGCAAAAAAACTTAATTGGTGGAGTACCTACCTATGATTAGAGTGGTAATCTCTGTTGAAGGACAGACAGAATTTGAATTTTGTAATCAACTATTAGTACCATTTTTTATAAAAAACAATATTCAATTAACTCCTATTATTGTTACAACAAAAAGAGAGAAATGTGGAAAAAAATATAAAGGTGGTTGTATAAATTTAGATAGAGTAAAAAATGAACTTCAAAAGTTATTACCAAATTTTGATTATGTAACAACATTTTACGATTTTTATGGTTTTAAAGATATAGATGAAAATATAACTGTTGATGAGTTAGAAACAGAAATATTTCGACTTTTTAATAATGAAAAATTAATACCATATATTCAAAAATATGAATTTGAAACACTATTATTTAGTGATTCTTTATATTATGAAGATTATTTTGATGATAAAAATGCAAAAATAGAAATTGAAAAAATTATAAATAGTTGTGGAGGAATCGAAAATATAAATAATTCACCTCAAACAGCACCTTCAAAAAGAATTGAAAAATTTTTTAATAGTTATGATGAAGATTATAATAAAATTATAGATGGTATGGATATCGCTAATGAAATAGGATTAGATATAATTATGCAAGAATGCAGTAGATTTAAGAGTTGGATTGATAGAATAAAAAATTTAAAATCAAATTAAAACTTAAATACTACTCACAATCTATAACTACTCTAAATATCGCTCCAAATTCAGAATTTTCAACCAAAAGTTTACCGTTCATATTATTTTCAATAATCATTTTAGACATATAAAGCCCTACTCCAGTTCCATTTCCTTCCTCTTTTGTAGTAAAATATGGTTCAAAAATATGCTCTAATATTTCTTCTTTTATTCCACCACCATTATCCTCAATTTCAATTATTATATTAAAGTGATTAGTATATATTTTTATACTTATCTCTCCATCTTTGATGCTTTTATCGTCGATAGCATCTTTTGAGTTACTTAAAAGATTTAATATTACTTGTGAAAATTCATTTGGAAATCCACTTATTTTAAAGTTATTATTTTTATTAAAGTTTAATTTAATATCTTTATCATTTAGATTAGCAAAAATCAGTGATAAGGCACTATCTATTGCATTATTTATATAAAATAACTCTTTTCTTTTATTTGGTTTAAAAAAGTTTCTAAAATCATCTATCGTGTTACTCATTTTATCAATCACATCCATACTTTTATCTACTATATTATCAATAAAATCATCATCAAGCCTCTCCTCTTTTTCAGTTATTTGAATTCTTTGAATCAAAAGACCTAAAGTATTTAGAGGTTGTCTCCATTGATGTGCAATATTTCCTATCATTTCACCCATTGCTGCCTGTCTTGATTGTCGTAAAAGTAAATGAGTATTCTCTTTTAATTTCTGATTTGATTCTTGAAGTTCTTTACTCATAGAATTTGTTAGGTGAGTTAATGCTTTTAGAGTATCTAAATAACTACTACTTAAATCTTCACTATCTACATATTTTTTATGTTCTAAGCTTTTTAGTTCACTACTTTCAGATAGGGCTAAAATTGTCATTGTTTCATTAAACAGTTTATTGTAGCCTGTCGTAGTATGAAAAAATTCTCCATAAGTAAAAAATCCTGACATTGGAGCTAATTTACTTAAAGGATTTAATTCAATACTTATTAATTTTTGTAAAAATCTGCGTCTTGCCATACACGAATAGATAAACATAGTCTCAATTGGCAACTCTTCAAATTCTCGGTAGAGTTTTTTTGAACTATTTATGATATTATCAACATTTCCAAGTCCAAAATATACTTTTTCACCATTTTCAAAATTTCCAGCAAAAGTAATCGAGTTATCATCGTGGACTTTTAAAACGGCTCTGGCTATATATTTATTATCTCTCTTTATTAGTAGTGGAAATTCTATACCGATAGCTGGGAGTTTTTTTGCTAAATTTTCACCTAAGTATTTAGCATAAACATCAACTACACTTAAATTATCAATTGTATAAACTCTATTTTTAATAGACTTTGTAATATTTAATTTTTTGCCAATAGGAAGCCATCCAAAGCTATATTTTGTGAATACTTGAAGTTCGTTTGAATTTAGCGATACTCCAACTACTCCATTTTCATATATATTTTTGTTTGTAAAGACAAAAGTTCCTTTAAAAGTTGCATTATCTCCTGCCAGTCCACCTGAAACTATCACTTCAGTATTAATATTTGAAACTCCTTTTAAAAACTCTTCTGCATTTGTATTTATCCCATCCGCAAAAGCTATAATAGCTTTTGTATTATATTCTATTAAATTTTTTGCTAAGATTTCTCCTACTTCAAAACTAGTTAAAGGTAAATTGTTTGGTTCAATCGAGAAGAGTTTAACTTTAGTTTTTTCAAACATACTAACAGATACTACAGTTGTATTGGTATAGCCATTGTCACCTAAAATTTCTCCATCAGTAGTTGAGCCTATTATAATCACATTTGGCAGGGTGTTATTTAATTTATCTATTAAATTTTGAATAAATTCTCTTTTAGTAACAGAGGTAAAAATTTGGATTAAAATACTATTTTTTTTAAATAGTAAAATATCTTTTAACATATCTTTTAAATTTAATTTTTCATTATAAAAAAAATTGAAAGTTTTCACATTATTACCTATTTTTTTTAATATTTATTATTTAGAATATTTGATATAATCGATTATAATTTTTTATAACATAAATTTAAATTAAGAAGGAGAGTTATGCAAGAATTTTTACAAAAAACTAAAGATGCGTCTCAAATAGTAGCAAATTTAAAAGGTGATATTAAAAATAAAGTTTTATTAGAGATGGCTGACGCATTAGAATCAAATAGTGCATTAATTATTAAAGATAATGAAAAAGATTTAATTTATGCAAAAGAGAATAATTTAAGTAGTGCATTAGTTGATAGACTGCTTTTGAATAGTGATAGAATTAAATCTATGTCAAAAGCTATAAGAGAAATTTCAGCCCTAAAAGACCCAGTAGGAAGAGTCTTAGATGGTTGGGTATTAGAAAATGGTTTAAAAATTGAAAAAGTTGCAATTGCTATTGGAGTGGTTGGAATTATTTATGAATCAAGACCAAATGTAACAAGTGATACAGCTGCATTATGTTTTAAGAGTGGAAATGTTGCACTTTTAAAAGGTGGTAAAGAGGCTCAATACTCAAATGCAATAATTGCAAAAATACTCCAAGAAGTTTTAGAAAAGAATAGTTTACCAAAAGAGGCAGTTTCACTATTTCCAGATAGTTCTCGTGAAGGTGTTGCAAAAATTATTAAAGAGGATAAATATTTAGATTTAATAATTCCTAGAGGTGGAGAGGGGTTAATTAAATTTATATCACAAAATGCCACAGTTCCAGTAGTTAAACACGATAAAGGATTATGTCACGCTTATATTGATTGTGATGCTGATACAAAAAAAGCGATAGATATCTCTATTAATTCAAAAACTCAAAGAGTTGGAGTTTGTAATGCGATAGAGACACTATTAGTTGATAAAGCAATAGCAATTGAGATATTACCAAAGTTAAAAGATGAATTTGAAAAATATAATACAGAACTTAGAGGGTGTGAATTAACAAGAGAGATTATTAATATAAATGAAGCTGCAGAATCAGACTTTAATGAAGAGTATTTAGCTAATATAATCTCTATTAAAGTTGTAGATGGAGTTAATAAGGCGATTGCTCATATAAACAAATATGGTTCAGAGCATTCAGAAGTAATCATTACAGAGAATTATACAAATGCAGAAAAATTTTTAAACCAAATAGACAGTGCGTGTGTTTATGTAAATGCTTCAACTAGATTTACAGATGGTGGAGAGTTTGGATTTGGGGCAGAAGTTGGTGTTAGTACAAATAAACTTCACGCAAGAGGACCTATGGGAATAAATGATTTAACTACATATAAGTACAAAATTTATGGCGATGGTCAAATAAGGAAATAGATGCCAAGAGGTGAAAAGTTATCTTTAAATATTGGAGCTAAATTTGAAGATACTAATTATTCAATTAAACAAAAACCTAAAAAAAACTCAATCATAAAGAGTAGTGGTGAAATAATAGAGCCTAATAAACATCAATTAGTTTTTAAAAGAGAGAAGAGAAGAGGAAAACCAGTTATTTTAGTTGGTGAATTTTCTCTATCAAAAGATGATTTACAAAACTTATCTAAAAAAATAAAGAAAAAACTTGGAATTGGTGGAACAGTAAGTGAAAATTGGTTAGAATTTCAAGGAGAAGTTAAAGAAAAACTAAAACCTATTTTAATAGAAAATGGTTTTAAAATTAGGAGTTAAAAAATGTTAAAAATTTTTTTATTAGTAGCTATTTTTGCAGTTGGTTTAATAGCAGATACAATGAAGCCAACTATTGTTGTACTTGAGACAAATGAGGGAAAAGTTGAAGTTCAATTAAATGAACAAGTTGCACCAAAAGCGTGTGAAAATTTTAAAGGTCTTGTAAAAAAAGGTTATTATGATGGACTTATTTTTCATAGAGTTATAAAAGATTTTATGATTCAAGGTGGTGATCCAACAGGTACAGGAAGAGGTGGTCAGTCACTTTGGGGTAAACCATTTAAAGATGAATTTTCACCAAAACTTCTATTTACTAAAGCTGGACTTTTAGCAATGGCAAATTCAGGAAGAAATACAAATGGAAGTCAATTTTTTATTACAACAAAACCAACTCCTTGGTTAAATGGTAGACATACTATTTTTGGTGAAATTGTAAAAGGGTATGATGTTGTTAAAAAAATTGAAAATTCAAAAACTGGTAAGAGAGATAAACCTCTTAAAACTAAGAAGATAATAAAAGCATATATAAAGAAATAGTTAATGATTATTTCAGCAGAAGAGTTAATGCGTTCACGCTATGATGCTTATGTAAAATGCGATATTGATTATTTAATGAAGACGACTCTTTTAGAAAAAAGAGATTTTTATAATATAGAGGGTATGAAAAATTGGGCATTAAACTCTAAATGGTTAAAATTAGAAATAATAGAGACCATTAAAGGTGGTGAATTTGATAATGATGGAGTAGTTGAATTTAAAGCTTATTATTTAGAGAATGAGAAGTTAAAAATTCATCACGAAGTCTCTAACTTTAAAAGAGTAAATGGGATTTGGTTTTATGTAAATGGGGTTATAAAAGAGGATAATTTAAAAATAGCTAGAAATTCTCTTTGTCCTTGCGGAAGTGATAAAAAATATAAAAAATGTTGTGAAAAAAGGTAGATAGTGTTAAAAATTGGAGAGTATAACAGGTTGAAAATTGCTAGAGAGTTAAGTTTTGGGCTATTTCTAGAAGATAAAGATGAAGAGGTTTTGTTACCTAAAAAATTTATCTCCAATGATATGAAAATAGATAATGAGATAGATGTGTTTGTATATACAGATTCAGAAGATAGACCAGTAGCTACAACTCAAAAACCATATGCAGTAGTTGGTGAATTTGCATATTTAAAAGTAGTTGATACTGCTGATTTTGGAGCATTTTTAGATTGGGGATTAGATAAAGACTTATTTATACCAGCCTCTAAACAAGCAGTACCTTTTGATATAAATGAGAGTTTTATTGTAAAACTTATGTTAGATAGAGAAGAGAGAGTAATTGCTACAAGTAAAATAAAATCCCTTTTAATTAAAGAAGTTGATGAAAGTGATAACTTGAGAGTTGGAGATAGAGTTGATTTAATGATTTATGAATTTGATGATTTGGGAATATTTGTAATTATAAACAATAAATACTCTGGACTTCTGTTTAAAAATGAAGTATTTGAAGATTTAAATGTTGGCGATAAAAGAGTTGGATATATTAAAAATATTAGGGAAGATGGAAAGATAGATGTCTCACTTAAAGAGATTGGAAAAAAAGCTGTTTATAGCGATAGAGAAAAAATTTTAAATAAGTTAAAAAAGAGTAAAAAAATAAATTTTACATACAAAAGTTCACCTGAAGATATAAAAAGAGCTTTTGGAATGAGTAGAAAAGCTTTTAAGAGAGTTTTGACAAGTCTGATTGAAGATAAATTAATAGAATTAAGTGAAGATGGAATTAAATTAAATGGAAATAATTAACTCTCTTTTTGATGAAATGATACTTATAACTATTGTTGTCCTTTTACTTGCACTTTTTGAAGTTTATATAACTAAAAAGTTAAAGAAGAGAAGTGAAGATATGGAAATATCTTCTAAATAGTTAAAAAGTAAAACTAAGATATAATTAAAACTCAAAAAGGTAGTTAATGGCTCTTGTAAAAAAAGAGGGATTTGAATTTGAATTTGAAACTAATGGATGTAGTGAGTGTGAGGGTAAATGTTGCATTGGAGATAGTGGCTATATTTGGCTTACTCCAAAAGAAACTGAAGAGATTAGTGAATTTTTAAATACAAATATAGAAAAATTTAAAGAGAAATATTTAGATAAAATTAAATATAAGTTTAGTATAAAAGAGGTTGAAATTGATTTTAGAAATTTTTCTTGTATATTTTTTGATATTAAAACAAAAAGTTGTAAGATTTATGAAGTTAGACCAAAGCAGTGTAAAACTTTTCCATTTTGGAATTATTTCAGAGATAAAAAAGAAGAGGTTGCGAAAGAATGTCCAGCTATAAAATTATTATAATAACTATTTCTTTAGTTTTCTTTAGTGGATGTGTTACTAAACAGAATTATTTTGAAGATGAAAATAGATTAATTATATTAGGACTTGATAGTGAAGTTAGAGGTGATTTAAATAGTTCATACAATTACTTTAATAAATTATATGTTGTTACAAACAATTTAGAATATAGAATTAAAGAGATAAATTTGCTTATAAAATTAAAAGAGTTGAGTACTGCAAAGTTAGAAATTAAAAAGTCTCTAAAAATTTATAAAAATAATTTAATGTTAAAAAAACTTTTAATTACAATATATCTTCAAGAACAAAATTTTGATAAATCATTAAAAATTGCACTTGAAATTTTGAATCAAGAGAAAGAGATTAGAAATTACGATTTAATATCTTCGATATATCTACTTCAACAGAAATATGATGAGGCATTAAAATATTTAGATGGAGCTTATGCAATTGGTCATAGTGAAGAGATTTTAGATAAGATAATTACCACTCTTTATATTTATACTGGAGATAAATCTAAAGCTATCTCATATCTTGAAACTCATATAAGACTTTATGGATGTAGTAAAAAATTTTGTAATAATTTAATCTCTATGTATGCAGAGAAACAGGATGTTGATGGTTTGATCTCAATTTATAAGAGAATGTATAAAGAGTTTAAAGATAAAATTTATGGTAAAAAAGTAGCTGAATTTTTAATATTTAAAAAAGATTTTAAAGGTGTTGTACTGTTTTTAGAAAGTAGTGGAGTTAATGATAAGCTTTTATTAGATATTTATAAGATAGAGAAGAGTTACTCTAAAGCAAGAGATTTAACTCTAAGATTTTATAAAAAAACAAATGATATTAACTATTTAGCACAGTCAGCAATGCTTGAATATGAGGGTACTAAAAATAAAAGTGATAAAAAAATATTAGATTCTGTTGTAAAAAAATTAAAAGAAGTTGTCTCGCTTTTAGATAATGATGTATATCAAAACTATTTAGGTTATCTCTTAATTGAACACGATTTAGATTTAAAAGGTGGAATGGAATTAATTAAGAAAGCACTTCAAAAAGATAAAAACTCAGTCTATTATTTAGATTCTCTAGCGTGGGGATATTATAAATTAAAAAATTATAAAGAGGCTTATAAATTAATGAAAATAGTTGTAGATAAAATTGGCTTAGAAGATAGTGAAGTTATATTTCATTGGAAAACAATAAAATCTAGTTTAAAAAAAGAGGATAAATGAATAGACTTTATTACTTAAATCACTCTCCGATTGATTTTTACTTTTCTCAAAATGCAAGGGACTTTGTTGTAACAGAAATTCCACTTTATGAGTTTAGCGGAGAGGGTGAACATCTGATTTTAAAAGTTAGAAAAAAGGGACTTACAACTTGGCAAATGATTCAAGCCATAAGTGAACAAAGTGGTGTTAAAGTTAGAGATATCGGTTATGCTGGTCTTAAAGATAAAGAGGCTATGACAATTCAATATATATCTATTAATAAAAAATTTGAAGATAAATTAGAAAATTTTTCTCACGAATCTATTAAAATATTAGAGAGATTTTATCATAAAAATAAGATTAAAATAGGTCATTTAAAAGGAAATAAATTTTTTATAAGACTTAAAAAAGTAAATCCTGTGAGTGCTAAACAGATAGGTGAAGCTATAAAAAATATCTCTAAATTTGGAATGCCAAATTACTTTGGATTTCAAAGATTTGGAAGAGATGGAAATAATTATGAAGTTGGTAAAGAGATAATAGAGGGTAAAAAGAATATTAGAAATAGAAAAGAGAGAGAGTTTTTAATAAATTCTTATCAAAGTCACCTCTTTAATTTATGGCTTTCAAAAAGAGTTGAAGTAAATAAGTTGATAAGTAGTTTTAATGAAAAAGAACTTGTAGATATTTTAAATTTATCTAAAGAGGAAGTTAAACTTTTAAAATCACAAATTCACCCTTTTAAATTACTTAGAGGAGATTTAGCAAATCATTATCCTTATGGAAGAGTCTTTGAAGTTGAAAATTATGAAGAGCAAAATAGATTTCTAGATAAAGAGATAGTTCCAACAGGACTTTTAAGTGGGAAAAAACAGTTACTTAGTGAGGATTTAGCTTATGGTTATGAAAAAGAGTTTGTTGATGAAAATATTACTGCAAATGGAGCAAGGCGATTTGCTTGGATTTTTCCTAGCGATATAGAAAATAGTTATAAAGAGAGTGAATTTTGGTATGAGTTACACTTTTTTTTACCTAAAGGTAGTTATGCTACTGTTTTACTTGAAGAGATTGCACATAAAGAGATAAGGTAGAATTTATGCAAAAAAGTCAATTAGGTGGTATATCAGAAGATGATTTAAAAAATATTTTTGGTGATAATCCAATAAATTATTCAGGTTTATTAGATATGGATGTTGAATTTATAGCAGAGTTAGGTTCAGTTAAAATACCTTTAAAAGAGATTTTAAAATTTACTAGAGGTTCAGTTATAGATTTAGAGAAACCAGCAGGAGAGAGTATAGAAATATTTATAAATGGTAGAATTATAGGAAAAGGTGAAGTTATTGTATATGAAAAAAACTTAGCAATTAGGATTAATGAAATACTCGATTCAAATACAGTTCTTTATTATTTATCAAAAGAGAAAAAATGAGACTATATCTCTTAATATTATTTTTGATATATCCTATATTTGCTTCAACTATCACATCTCATAATATTTATGTAAGGGAAAATAGAGTAGATATTATGCTCTCTTTTGATACTCCATTTGATAATCCAGTACAACAGCAAAAGGGTGAAGATTTTATAAAAATAACACTCATTGGAGTTAAAATTAATTCAAAAATAGATGAATTAATTGATAGTGATTTTATAACTCAAATGAATATTACTCCATATGATGGAAAAATTGAAGTTTTGTTGAAAACAATAAAAAATACAACAATTATAGCTTCAAAAACAGTAGATGGATTTGGACTTAGACTTAGAGTTCAAGTTAAAATAAAAGCTCCTAAAGATAAATTAGCAAATATAAAAGATAGTATTAAAAAAGAGATTCAAATAAAAGATAAAAGTAGTGTAGATTACTCTAAATATTATATGGTTGTAGCAATACTTTTATTAATTTTTATATTATTATTAGTTATTAAAAAAATTGTAGAAAAAAATAGATTTAAAAATAGAAATTCTTCGAATTCAAAAGAGCCAAATTTATCTATTTTATATCAAAAGATGGTTGATGATAAAAATAGGTTAATGTTATTTGAGTTTGAAGGAATTGAGTACCTGTTGATGGTTGGAAATAGTAATATTTTACTCAATAAAAAAGAGATAAAAAAAGAGACTTTTAAAAAGCCAAAGAGTAAACAGCAAGAGTTTGAAGATATGTTAAAAGAGAGAGGTGTTGATTTAGCTAGTACTAATATTAGAATTAGGAATTAAATCTTAATAAATTTAAGTAAATTTCGATATTATTACATCGTTATTATAAATTTAAAAAAAGTTAAAGTGAAGGGTAGTGTTATGGAAATGAACTTGGTAACTGAGGGTTTTAAATTTATGTTATTAGGAATGGGAATAGTTTTTATATTTCTTTATTTAATGGTTCTTGTATTAAAATTACAATTTATAGTAATTAGTAAATACTTTCCAGAAAAAGAGGAACCTAAAAAATCTTCTAAACCTGATAATAAAAAACTCATAGCTGCAATAAGTGCTGCTTTGCAACATCATAAAAACAGCAAAGGGTAAAACTTTAAGATTAAAGACTAAAGGATATATATGGCAAAAAAATTTATTGATGTAATGGATACTACTTTTAGAGATGGTTTTCAATCGGTATTTGGAGGAAGAGTCTTAATGGAAGATTTTTTCCCAGCCTTAGAAGCTGCTAAAGAAGCTGGTGTTACACATTTTGAATTTGGTGGTGGTGCAAGATTTCAAAGTTTATTTTTTTATCTACAAGAGAATGCATTTGAAATGATGGATAAGTTTAGAGAAATTGTAGGACCTGATGCAAACCTTCAAACTTTATCTCGTGGTATTAATACGGTAATGCTCGATACTGGAAGTAGAGAACTTGTAGATTTACATGCTAAAATGTTTAAAAAGCATGGAACTACTACAATTAGAAATTTTGATGCATTAAATGATGTAGATAATTTAGCTTTTAGTGCTGAATGTATTAAAAAACACGGTTTAAAGCATGAAGCTGTTATAACTATGATGGATTTACCACCAGGTTGTGAAGGGGCTCACGGTGTAGATTTTTATGAAAAAACTCTAAGAAATATGTTAGCTTCTGGATTAGCTTATGACTCGATTTGTTTTAAAGATGCCAGTGGAACTGCAAATCCACAAAAAGTTTATGAAACTATAAAAATGGCAAGAAAACTTCTTCCTAAGAAAACTCATATAAGACTACATACTCACGAAACTGCTGGAATTTCTGTATCTTGTTACTTAGCTGCACTTGAAGCTGGAGCTGATGGAATTGATTTAGCAGCAGCACCAGTTAGTGGAGGTACAAGTCAACCTGATATTTTAACAATGCTTCACGCAGTTAAAGGTAAAAATTATGATTTAGGTGGTCTTGATGTTGAGAGAGTTTTAAAATATCAAGAAGTTTTAGCAAATTCACTGGAAGATTATTTTATGCCACCAGAAGCTACGCAAGTTTCACCATTAATTCCATTTTCGCCAATGCCAGGTGGTGCATTAACTGCAAATACTCAAATGATGAGAGATAGTAAAATTTTACATAAATATCCATTAGTTATAAAAGCTATGAGAGAAGTTGTAGAGAAGGGTGGATATGGAACAAGTGTAACTCCTGTTTCACAGTTTTATTGGCAACAAGCATTTAATAATGTAATGTTTGGAGATTGGAAAAAGATTGCTCCAGGTTATGGAAAAATGGTATTAGGTTATTTTGGTAAAACTCCAACAGCACCTGATGCTGAAGTTATTAAGAAAGCTAGTGAAGATTTAAAACTTGATCCAACAACTGAAAATCCTTTAGATATTGCCGATAGAGATGAGAAAAAGAGTGTCGCTTACTGGAAATCTGTATTAGAAAAAGAAGAGATTGAAACAACTGAAGAGAATATTTTTATTGCAGCTTCTTGTGACCAAAAAGGGATTGCATTCTTAAAGGGCGAAGGTCCGCTTATGGTTAGAAAAAATGATGAAGAAACTAAAAAAGGGAGTAAATCAATGAGTAGTAGTGTTGGAAATTACACAGTAGTAGTTGATGGAGAAAAATTTAATGTTCAAGTGGCAGAAGGTGCTGATGCTGAAGTTACAGTAAAAGAAGTTGAAAAATTAAGTACAGAAAATACTCAAGATACATATTCTGAATCAGCAGCAGGATTAGTTGAAATTCCAGCTAGTGTACCTGGAAATGTTTGGAAAATATTAGTAACACCAGGTGATAAAGTTAAAAAAGATGATACTATTATTATTCTTGAATCTATGAAAATGGAAATTGATATTAAAGCTCCTCAAGATGGTATTATTGCAAGAATTAATACTAAAACTAATGATACAGTTGAAGAGGCTCAAATATTAGCTACTATGGAATAAAAAGGATAGATATGAAAAAAGGCATTGTAGCAATAGTTATATCTCTTTTTACTCTCTTTAGTGTAAATAGTTTTGCAAGTGAAACTCAATCAGTTGAATCTCAAAAAGAGTATCAGTCTAAAAGTTTTACAGAACTTCTTTCAAGTTTTTATGAAACAACAGGTATAAAAGCTTTTATAACTCCAGAAGATGGCAAAAAAGATTATCACGGTAAAGAAATTAGTAATTTCAATCAAACAGGTGGAAGAGTGGTAATGATTTTTGTTGCATTTTTACTCTTTTATTTAGCAGTTTCTAAAGGATTTGAGCCTCTGCTTTTAATTCCAATTGGATTTGGTGGGCTTTTAGCTAATATTCCAATAGCTGGAATTGCTGGACCCGATGGTTTTTTAGGAATTATTTATGATATGGGAATTGCAAATGGTCTGTTTCCATTAATTATTTTTATGGGTGTTGGTGCTATGACAGATTTTGGCTCACTCTTAGCAAACCCTAAAACTGCTATGCTTGGTGGTGCTGCTCAATTTGGTATCTTTGGAACACTAGTTGGTGCAGTTGCTCTTAGTCAATATACAACTATTTTTGATTTTTCACTTCAAGATGCAGCAGCAATTGGAATTATTGGTGGTGCTGATGGTCCAACTGCAATTTTTATAGCTTCTAGGTTGGCTCCTGATTTACTCGGTGCAATCGCAGTTGCAGCTTACTCTTATATGGCTCTTGTTCCTATAATTCAGCCTCCTATTATGATGGCACTTACAACAAAAGAAGAGAGAGCTATTAAAATGACTCAATTAAGAAAAGTATCTAAGCTTGAAAAAATTATGTTTCCAGTTACAGTATTAATTCTTGCTGTCTTAATTTTACCTGATGCTACTCCATTGATTGGTGCATTAGCTTTTGGTAATTTCTTAAAAGAGGTAGGAGTGGTTCAAAGATTATCAGATACTCTCCAAAATGCACTAATTAATATTGTAACAATATTTTTAGGTCTTGCAGTTGGTTCAAAACTAGCAGCTGAAAAATTTTTAGTGCCAGAGACAATGGGTATTTTAATTTTAGGATTAGTTGCTTTTGCTGTTGGAACTGCAACTGGAGTTTTAATGGCTAAGCTTATGAATAAATTTTCAAGTACAAAAATCAATCCATTAATTGGAGCAGCAGGAGTTTCAGCAGTTCCAATGGCAGCTAGAGTTGTAAGTAAAGTTGGAACAAAAGAGAATCCAAGTAATGTATTATTAATGCATGCTATGGGTCCAAATGTGGCTGGTGTTATTGGTTCAGCCGTAGCAGCAGGTGTATTATTATCAATTTTTAAATAAAATTTTTTAAGAAGGTAGAAGGTTATAATCATGCCAAATGGTATAGAAAAACTAGAACTAGAGAATATAGGAAAAATTCATCATAATTTAAATTATGATGAATTAATTGAAATTGAGATTAAAAAAGGCGAAGCTAAAGCTGCTTCAAGTGGTGCTACTATGGTTGATACAGGTATATTTACAGGAAGAAGTCCTAGGGATAAATATTTTGTATCGCAAGAACCATCAAATAAAAATATTGCTTGGGGTGATGTGAATAAACCAATCTCAAAAGAAATTTTTGATGAACTTTTTGGTGTTGTAAAAAAACAACTCTCTGGAAAAGATCTATTTATAACTGATGCCTATTGTGGTGCAAACAAATGCTCAAGAAGAAGTATTAGAGTAGTTTCTGAAATTGCGTGGCAGTCTCATTTTGTAAAAAATATGTTTATTCGTCCAACTAAAGATGAGTTAAAAGATTTTGAACCTGAATTTGTTTTATATAATGCTTGTAAAACAAATAATCAAGCTTGGAAAAAGCACGGTCTTAATTCTGAAGTATTTATTATTTTCAATATTGAAGAGAGAGTTGCAATAATTGGTGGAACTTGGTACGGAGGAGAGATTAAAAAGGGATTTTTCTCTATGATGAATTATTGGCTTCCACTTGAAAATAAATTATCTATGCATTGTTCTGCTAATGTTGGAAAAGATGATGATGTAGCACTATTTTTTGGTTTGAGTGGAACTGGTAAAACAACTCTATCAACTGATCCAAATAGAAGATTAATTGGTGATGATGAACACGGTTGGGATAATGATGGTGTTTTTAATTTTGAAGGTGGATGTTATGCAAAAGTAATTAATCTTGACCCAAATAATGAACCTGAGATTTATGGAGCAATTACAAAAGATGCTCTTCTTGAAAATGTTGTGACAGATGAGAATGGTGTTGTGGATTATACTAATAAGTCAAAAACAGAAAATACAAGAGTATCATATCCAATTGAGCATATTAAAAATCACGAAGCTTCATTAAAAGCGGGACATCCTCAAAATATTATTTTCTTGACAGCTGATGCTTTTGGAGTACTTCCTCCTGTTTCAAAATTAACTAAAGAGCAAGCAATGTATTATTTTTTAAGTGGATATACTGCTAAAGTTGCTGGAACAGAGAGAGGTGTAGTTGAGCCTCAAGCTACTTTTTCATCTTGTTTTGGAGAGGCATTTTTACCACTTCACCCAACTGCATATGCAAAACTTTTAGGTGAAAAAATTGACAAGCACGAAGTTAATGTATATTTAGTTAATACTGGTTGGACTGGTGGTCCTTATGGTGTTGGTAAGAGAATGAGTATTAAAGATACTAGAGCTTGTATTAATGATATTTTAGATGGTTCGATTAATAGTGCTGAATTTGAAACTCTACCTATTTTTAATTTACATATTCCAAAGACTCTAAATGGAGTTGCAGACAATAAAGTATTAAATCCAATAAACACTTGGGAAGAGAAGGCAGAGTATGATGTAATGCTTAAAAAATTAGCCCAAATGTTCATTGAAAATTTTAAAAAATATCAAACTGAAGATGAAAATAGCGAATTTGATTTTTCAAAAGCGGGACCACAACTCTAGTCTATGCTAGTTTTTCTATCAAAAATAAAAATTTTAGGAGAATTTTCTCCTAAAAGAATTTTTTTTCGTCGTTAAATTAGTAACTTTTTTAGCTAAATTATCATTAGGTTTTTGAAGTATTTCAGTTTCACTTCTATCTTCTTTCACAATTGAAGACTTTTGATACGAGTTCAAATAGAAGTTTAAAATCTGCACTAGTATGTTTTTCCCATCTTTAACTTGTCGAATTCAGGTTATAAAGAATACAATACTAAATATTTTCAATTTATAATTTTAAATAAATAAAAATTTCATTATAGTCACTATCTTCAATAAATTTTAATGGAAAAATAATCTTCTATCT
>JADGEE010000036.1 GCA_016744535.1 Campylobacteraceae bacterium | reverse complement strand
GGTAAGAGATGAGTATACCTATTCATAATGTGGACGTAGTGGTAGTTGGTTCTGGTCTAGCTGGATGTGCAGCTGCTAGAGAGTGCCAGTTAGCTGGACTTGATACGGTAGTATTAACAAAGCTTCACCCATTAAGAAGTCATTCAGGCGCTGCACAAGGTGGAGTTAATGCCGCACTAAGAGAAGAAGATACAACTTTACACGAATTTGACACTGTAAAAGGGAGCGATTATATCGGCGACCAAGATGCGATTGAATTTATGTGTAAACAAGCCCCAGCAACAGTTAGATGGCTTGAAAAAATGGGGGCTGTTTTTTCAAGAACCGAAGATGGTGAGATTGCTCAAAGACCATTTGGAGGACAGAGCAAACCTAGAGCTTGTTATGCAAAAGATAGAACAGGTCTTGTTTGTCTACAAACGATTTATGAACAAGCACACAAAAGTGGAGTTAAATTTTTAGATGAGTGGTATATGGGAGATATCTTATATGACAAAGATTCTAAAAAAGCTTACGGAGTAGTTGCTTATAATATTAAAGATTCAAAAATGGCAATTTTTAATGCTAAAGTTGTAATGCTTGGAACTGGTGGATATGGTAGAGCATTTGGAATTAACTCAAATGCTCACGCAAACACTGGTGATGCACTCTCTGTTGTTGCTAGAAAAGGAATTCCTCTTGAAGATATGGAATTTGTACAGTTTCACCCCTCAGGACTTGCAGGAAGTGGAGTTTTAATATCCGAGGCTGCTAGAGGTGAAGGTGGACAACTCTTTAACTCTGAAGGGGAGCGATTTATGACAAAATATGCTCCAAATAAACTGGAGTTAGCATCAAGAGATGTTGTAAGTAGAGCGATAGAACAAGAGATTAGAGAGGGTCGTGGAGTTGGATCAAAAAAAGATGCAGTTCATATCGATTTAACTCATTTAGGTGAAGATTTAATTAATGAAAGATTGCCTGAACTTAGAGATTTAGCTATTACATTTTTAGGTCAAGATATGGTAAAAGAGCCTATCATGATTAGAGCTACTGGGCATTACTCAATGGGTGGAATTCCTGCAAACATTAGAACTCAAGTTAGAGCTAATGAGAGTGAATTAGTTGAGGGTCTTTACGCTTCTGGTGAGTGTAGTTGTATTAGTGTTCACGGAGCAAATAGACTTGGAGCAAATTCTGTATTAGAGGCGATTCTTTTTGGAAGAGTTTCAGGAAAAAGTATAGTTGAAGATATTAAAGATATAGAATTAAAAAAAGCAGATGTTAGCGAAGCTCAAATATTTCAAGCTAAAATGGATAAAATTATAAATTCTAATGGAGAGGAGAGAGTTCCTGCTATTAGAAAGGAACTTCAAGATTCAATGACACTAAATGCTGGTGTTTTTAGAATGGAAAATACTCTATTAGTACAAAAAGAGCTTTTAAAAAATTTAGAAAAAAGATATGAAAATATTGCTATTGATGATAAATCAAAAACATTTAATATAGACCTTCAAGAGGCTATTGAGTTAGGACATATGATAGATTTTTCTAAATTTATTGTTGAGGGTGCAATTGCTAGAAGAGAGAGTAGAGGGGCACATTATAGAGAAGATTTTCCAACAAGAGATGATGAAAATTTCTTAAAACATACTATGGGTTACTTAAGTGAAAATGGTGAAGTTACACTTAAATATATGGATGTAGTACTTGGAAAATTCAAGCCTGAAGAGCGAACTTACTAAAGGAAAGAGATGAAACTAGAAACTAGAGAAATTACCTTTAAAGTCTTTAGATTTAATATTGAAACAGATAGTGAACCTAGATATGAAAGCTATACACTTGAAGTAATTCAAAGTGAATTAGTTTTAGATATTTTAAATAGAATAAAATGGGAAAAAGATGGAAGCTTCTCATATAGAAGAAGTTGCCGTCACGGAATTTGTGGTGCTTGTGCCGTTAAAGTAAACTCTCGCTCAATTATTGCTTGTAAAACAAATGTTTTAGAACTTGCAAATCTGTTTGGAGATGAGTTAATTATTGAGCCATCAAATATAAGCAAAGCTATAAAAGATTTAATCATTGATAAACAAGATTTCTGGGAAAAATATAATGTTGTAAAACCATATTTAATAACTGATAAAGAGATTGAAGCTTATCCAAAGAAAGAGAATTTAATTTCAGCAGAAGTTGCAGAGGAAGTTGATGAAGCTGATCACTGTATTCAGTGTGGAGTCTGTTATTACGCTTGTCCAGCAGTTGAAGTTAATGAGAAATATATTGGTCCAGCAGGATTAGCTAAAGCTTTTAGATTTAATTTTGATGTAAGAGATAATGCAAAGAGAGAGAGATTAGAGACGCTTAATGATATAGGTCCTGGAATTTGGGATTGTGTAAAATGTTTTGAGTGTGCTGAGGCTTGTCCAAAAGATGTAAATCCTATTAAGAAAATTACAGCACTTCATACACAAACTTTTGAAGAAGAGATGGCTAGAGACAATGTAGCAGTTAAACACGCAGTTGGATTTAAACACTCAATTAAAAAACATGGCTTTCTTGATGAGGGTGAATTAGTTAGATATTCTGAAGGTAATATTGGAGTAATAAAACATATACCAGAGGCGATAGGTATGTTTAAAAAAGGCAAAATTGTAATGCCTTGGAATATGCCAAAATCTAAAAACTTAGATGAAATCAAAAAACTTGTAGAGTCTTGCTCTAGTGCTAAATTTAAGGGGGAGTAATGGGAAATTTAAAATATTCACTTTATACTGGTTGTACTGCTAAAGAATCTACTCCAGAATTAATGAAATCAACAATGGCAGTAGCCCAAAAGTTAGGAATAGAACTTGAGCTATTAGATGAAGCTAGTTGTTGTGGGGCTTCTCACTTACAAGACTTTGATGATTTTCTCTCGCTTGTATTAAATGCTAGAAATATATGTTATGCAGAAAAAAAAGGGTTAGATATAGTAACTATATGTAACACTTGCCAATTAAATTTATCTATGGCTAAAGAGAGATTAGACAGTGATTCTGATTTAAAAGATAAAGTAAATAAAAAATTAGCAGAAGTTGGATTAGAATATAAAGGTACAAGTAGAGTTACCCATATGTTATATATTTTAAAAAATGAGTATGGATATGAAAAACTTAAAACTGAAGTTGTAACTCCTCTATCAGCTTTTAATATTGCTCCATTTTACGGATGTCATAATATTAGACCTAGTGAATTACAAAATCATAATAATAGTGGAGAGAATGCCTATAAACCAACTGCTATTGATGAGTTAATTGTAATTTTAGGTGGAAACAATGTAGAGTACGAACAAAAAAATAAGTGCTGTGGATTTCACGTAGAACTTCAAGCTCCAAAAACAGCAAATAAGCTTTCAGGAAATGCAATGATAGGTGCAAAAGAGGGTGGTGCTGATATGGTTGTAACTCCTTGTCCATTATGTCAAATTAGAATGGATGTACAGCAACATAATATTGCAAAAGAGGTAAATAGTGATATAACTATGCCAGTTTTACATCTTCCACAGATGGTAGGTTTAGCTTTAGGCTTATCAGAAAAAGAGTTAGGATTAAATCATAATATGATAAGTCTTAAGGTTTAACTCTTTTTCCTTTTATTCATACTCTTTTCGTCTCATTTCAATAAGTTTATCGTAACTAATATTTAAAAATTTTGCGATTCTCTCAAGCCAAGCTTTTTTTATTCTACTAGTTTTACCATTAATCCAATCAGAAACAGTATTAGGTCTTACTTTTAAAAAATCAGCTAAATTTTTTTGTGTGTATCATCTTATTTCTAATTCATATTTTAAAAATTTCATAATTACAAATCCTAATATAAACTATTCAAAATAGTATAAAAATATCTCTAAAGCATAGCTTTTATAGTGCTTATATATCGTTTTTATATCTTATAAATATTAAAATTAACTATTTATTAATATTTAAATCATTAGAATATTAATTATTTTTAGTATTTTTAGAAAATATGATGATTTGCGTTGGCATAAATGATTTTGAGTTAAATTCAGATGATATGGTAGAACTTAGTTCATTTATTGGTAGAATTAAAAAAGATATACAAAAATCAATGGAAGAGGATATATAATATCAATTCTTAAAAATAATTCAATAAATCTGTGTATAAATCTATTAATTTTTCTTTTTCCATTCTATTATTTTACTATTATTTTTTTACTTTAGCGTAACATCAGTTATTTTATTTACATCATTAATTTTTAAAAGTGTTAGTTTCGATGAACTTTGGACATTTTATAGAAAAGGTAAAAAAAGAAATTCTAAATGGATATGGAGTGCTGTTTGCAAGATAGGTATTAATGCAAAAAGAGAGTTTTTCATATTAGGTGATGGAAGTGAGAATATATTAAAAAAGTTTTTGGATAAATTACCAAAATATTTAAAAAGCTTTTTTGAAAATGATGAGAATCATTTAATTGGAAAAAATGGTTTTACAAATCAAAATGAAAATTTAAATACAAGAATGAGGTATTATTTAGCAAGATTAAAAAGGAAAAGCTTATCATATTCAAAATCAAATGATATGCTTGAATTATCTTTCTAAGTGTCAAAGGTTGGAGATTAAAATTTATTAAAATCTAATATTTCTTCTTTGCTCTCTTCTAAATTTTTTACCCAAATTGTACTGTTTTTAAACTCATCTTCACCAATAATTGCACAATATTTTGCATTAAATTTATCAGCTCCTTTTAAATGAGCTTTGAGCGATTTTCTCTTATACTCAATGGTAACTTTTTGTTTTTTTCGCTTTTCTTGAGCTTTTTTAAATATTAAATTAATTGCGTTATCATCTAATGCACCAAAATATATTCCCTCTCTTTTAGATTCAGGCAGTTTTATTAAATTTAAAAGTCTCTCAATTCCAATTGCAAAACCAACAGCAGGAGTTGTTTTTCCACCTAAATACTCAACTAATTTATCATATCTTCCACCACCTGCTATTGCACTTTGAGCCCCTATATCATTGCTTATAAATTCAAATGCACTCTTATTATAGTAATCTAATCCTCTAACTAATTTTGTATCAATTTCAAACTCAATTCCATTATCTTTTAATACTTTCTTTAGAGTTTCAAAATCATTATCACAGTCAGTACAAAGTTTATCCACAAGTTTTGGAGCATTAATAATTAAATCTTGACAAGATGAAATTTTACAATCTAAAACTCTAATTGGATTTTGCTTTTTTCTTCTTTTACAATCTTCACATAATCCACTCTCTATATCATTTAAATGTTTTATTAAACTATCTCTAAATTCAGGCAAACATTGCATACATCCAAGAGAGTTAATTTTAAGTTTAAATTTAATATCAAGTTCTTTTAAAATATCAGCTACCATTAATATTACATTAGCATCTTCATAAGCACTTTGTTCTCCAAAGCTTTCAACTCCAAATTGATGAAATTCTCGTAATCTACCTTTTTGAGGTCGCTCATATCTAAACATCATACCATAATAGAAAAATTTATAATTTCCACCAATTCTATCTAATTTTTTCTCTATAAAACTTCTAACTACTCCAGCAGTTCCCTCTGGACGAAGACATACATCATTACCGCCTTTATCTATAAATTGATACATCTCTTTATTTACAATATCGCTACTCTCACCTACACTTCTCTTAAAAAGTGCTGTCTCTTCAAGAAGAGGATTTTCAATATAGTTAAATCCATATCTTTTTGCTACACTTGAAGCTATCTCTATAAAATATGTAAATTTTTGGCTATCTTCAAAGAAAATATCTTTCATTCCTCGTAATGCTTTAATCATTTAAATTCCTTTAATTATGTATTTTTAAAATCATTTTCACTATATCCACTTTGATTTTTTTCTATTGCATTTTTTGTATTTTTATAATCTTCATAAATAGTTTTTGGTGAATTTTGGATAACTTCAATTTGCCTATTATGTAATTCATCTACAAATTTATTTAACTCTTCTAAAGTAATTAAATTATCTTTTACTTTTACTTCAATATTTTTTGCTTTTTTATATAAATCTAAATAGTCATCTGCTGTAACTTGATACTCTTTTATATTTTCAAAAGAGTTTTTATCTATAAATTGATAGATGGATAAACCGAAAGCTATTGATGCCGAAACTCCTATAATAATATTTTGATTATCTAAAATATTACTTTCCACTACTCCTATAAAAGTCAATAGAGTAAAAATTAATATCAAAGTATCTCTTGTTTTTCTTAATTTAAAATATCTCTCTTTTTCTATATTTAATCTATTTACAGCTTCATAAAATTGTCCTTTAGAGTAAGCAAAATCTACTCTATATTCTTGCAATCTTTTAAAGCTATTTGATTCTTCTATTTCACTCATTAATAAACTCTAAAATTTTTTTATGAATATTTTCTATATCTTCACTTGCATTTATAATTATATACTCTATTTCTAAAGCTTTTATAACTTCTAGTATTTTACTCTGTATATCAAATAGATATTCGATTCCTCTTGATTCAATTTTATCATTACTTTTTTGTGAAATTCTTTTTTCTAACTTATCAAAATCAAGCCATAACAGAATAGCTTTAGATGGTAATATATTAAAAGTTGCTAATTTATTAAAAGATATTAAAAGCTCTAGAGAAAAGCCTTCGTGAATCATAGCATATGCAATTCCAGAAATTAGAGTTCTATCACTAATTATATTTTTATTTAAATTCGGTTTAATTATCTCTTTTGTATGTTCTGCTCTATCTGCTAAAAATAAAAATAGTTCAGCCTCTTTTGATTGCACACCTTTATGTAAAATAATCTCTCTTATATCTCTTCCAATTTCTGTTCCAGCTGGCTCTTTTGTAAAAACTGCATCTTTATGAATAATTTTTAACTTCTCTATTTGTGTACTTTTTCCTGCTGTATCAATGCCTTCAACTGCTAAGTACATTTTTATATTTTCCTTTTTTTATCATTTTATCCACCTCTTTAGGCACTAAATGTGAAATTTTTCCATTATGATTTAAAATACTTCTAACGATAGATGAACTTACAAAAGCATTATTTAAATCAGATGCTAAATAGATAGTTTCCATCTCTGAATATAACGAAGAGTTAGCATAACCTATTTGCAACTCATACTCAAAATCACTTACAGCCCTTAAGCCTCTAACAACTACAAAACTACTCTCTTGTTTTAAAAAATCAACTAACAAAGTATCAAAAGATTTAACGCTTACTTTATCTAAACTTTTTGTAGCCTCTTTTAAAAATTTTACTCTATCTTTAAAATTAAACATTGGATTTTTACCACTTGATTTAGCAACAGCTACAACAACTTCATCAAATATTTTTAAAGCTCTTTTTATAATATTTAAATGCCCGTTTGTAATAGGGTCAAATGTCCCTGAATAAATCGCTTTTTTTAACACTACTCCCACCTTTTAAATAAATTATGCTCAATATTTAATGAATCATACCATTTACCAATTATAAATTTTTCCATATCGTCAAGAGTTTTAATATCAGCATAATAACCTAACATTGGGGGAGAAATTATTACACCTAAATTGCTAAGTTTTAACATATTTTCTATATGAATTGATGATAAAGGCATTTCGCGAGGAGCAATTAATAACTTCTGTTTTTCTTTAATCATAACTGAAGCTGAACGAGTTGTGAGGTTATCTGCAATTGCTACACTAATTTTTGCTAAAGTATTCATACTACAAGGAATTATAGCCATAGCATTAGCTTTGAATGAACCAGAGGCTATTGATTCTGAAATATCACTATCTTCTAATATGTTTAAATTCTCCTCTTTTTGTAATACAACTTTAGCACTATCAGTTAAAATTACAAATTTTTTAATCTCTTTTGGTAAATATTTTATAAATTTTAGACCCAAACTAGCACCACTAGCACCACTTATTGCTATAATTAATTTCACTTCACCTCAACTTTATTTTTAGATATAATTTTTGCATTAAAAATTGAATTATTACTATTTTTTATTTTGATAATATCTCCTATACTTCCACCATTTAAAGCTATTGCATCAAATTTAATTGAAATATACCCTTCCTTTAAAATCGCTAAAATATTTTTTCCTCGCTCTATATCAGGAACTATCTCTATCAAATTTTCTGTTAAAGATGTTCCCTTTTTTATTGCTCTTTTTAATTTAGCTCTTTTAAATATTTCATCTCCTATAAATTCAGAGTGTTGATATTTAAAATTAACTTGTTCATACTCAAAATCACTATTTTGTAAAATATTACCTCTTTTTAAATCTTTTATTGCCTTAAAAGCTAAAGTTTTTCCAATAATTTTATATCTATAAAAGATTTGTTTTTTTTTACCATCTTTTTGAAATATAGCTTTAAATGTACCTCTATCTCTTTTAAGAGTAGAGTCATTTATATTAATATTTTGAAATTTATAATCATTTAAATTTATCTTTGAATATGTTTTTAACTCAATATTCTCTATCTCCAAATTAATATTAGCCTCTAAAAATTTTGATTCTAATTCAGATAAAATTATATCATTATTAGCAAATATAGAAGTATTAAGTAATAAAAAAATTGAAAATATAATCTTTTGTAATTTAGTCATTTTAAAACCTTTTTATTCTTTTTCTTGCCCTTCATAGTTTACATGGGCAATACCAACAGAGCAATCTTCTTGTTCATTGTTTATCTCATCACATCCTAGAGTATATTTATATTTATGTAAAGTTGTAGATATAATACTACCACTAGCATTTATTTCATAAGCAACAGGATAACGATAAGTAATAGAGTAACCATCATCAACTTTAAAACCTTGTGTAACTAATTGATATGCATTTTCATCATCATTATTTTTAGTATAAACTTGAGACAATAGTTGTGAATTATTTTCAAAAGTTTTATTATTATCTAATGTAAAAATTGCATTTCCCAATGAATTTGTAATTTTAAATTTCTCTACTGTTGAGCCATTTTGCTCAATTAAAGTTAAAGATACATTTATATCAGATAATCTTGAAACACCTAAATCTAAATTTGGGTCTGTACTAAAAAATGTTGCTCCAATTGAGCTATGACTAATCAATTTATATTGAACATATATAGAATCATTTTGTAATACCTTAATACCTAAATTTGGATTATAAGAAGTTTTTTCTATACAAGCATCACTTGTATCAACTTCCCACCATATAGTGTGAGAAAAATTTTGTTTACTTGCACAAAATTTTTCTTCATAAATACTTCCACCAAAATTAGTAGTAGAAGTACTATCTAATGTAAAATTAGCAGAGTATGTTCCATCGCACTCTGTTAATACTTTTTGAAACTTCTCTATTGTATTATCTGCGTAAATTTTAATTTTCTTTTTGGCTAGTGGAATCCCCGTAAAAAAGTTATAACTTAAATTTTCAGTAGATGGTAAATCTAAACTATATGTATCTTTATCAAATCCAGGTTCAACTTTATCAATAAAATCTATAAAAGAGAATTCATCACTCATCCAAGAAGTACCTTGATGTGGGTGTAAATTAAGTAATCCTGTAACTGTTATATTTGCCTCTGAATTCATTTTATAACTAGCATCAATAAATATATCTTTTTCTCCAAATAAATTTGACATAGATAAATTATGCTCAATTAAATTTCCAACTCTATAAACTTTACCATTATCATCAAGTCCCTTAGCAGTTGCAAATATATATACAGGTTTATCCAAAAGCCACTCATCAAATTGTAATGTACCTCTAATAGTTCCCATCTCTGTTGTAAAAAATTCACCATATAAATTAGAGTTATTTAAACTCTCTACTTCACCGTCCGAACCAACTATGGAAGCTACGGAGTAGCCTTTTGTACATTCGTTAATTACTCGATTATCAACTATCCAAACTTTTAAATTACTCCACCAACTATCATTAAAATCAACTCCAATATCACTATATTTTTGATAAAGATTCTCTTTAAAACTATCTATAAATTTATCTTTTAAGAGGAGAGTATCACTCCCATTATTTGAAGCTAGAACATCATCAATTTCCCACCAACTAAAAATTTGTGAAGTTGATTGTGTTGCATCAAAAACTATTAACCAATCATTTGGTTTTATAATACAACCTTCATTATGTTCACTTAAGCATTGATAATTTGTTTTATCATTTTCATCTTCTATTGTAATTTTATAACTATTATACTCATCAACTTTAATAATTTTAGCCCTTCTTTTAATATTACTAAAAGCTCCAGCATAAATTCTATTACCTTTTACGACAGGATTACCATATTTATCAATAGCATTAAAAATAACTTTTTGTCTAATATTTCCCTTTTCAAGTGATAGAATATCTGATGGATTTATAGAAAAATTTTGAGGATAAGATATTTTTTGAATAGTTGAATCTTTATCATAAGTCATAACTCTAACATTTTTAATTATTTTTTGATTATCTCCACTATAAATATAAATTTGAAAATTGAAAGAGCCATTTTCGAGTGTAACTTTAACATCTTGTTTAGTTGGTTCATCTAACTCGTCTTTTAACTCCCAAGACTTAAAATTTTCTTTTGATTCTATCTCTTTATTATAAGTTTTAATTCCTTCATTTTCAGCTTGAATTCTAGTAACTTCAGCTTCATATTCTGATAATTTAATAACTTGACCATAAGTAAATTTTGAATCCCAAGTTTTACCTATTATCTCCACATATTGTTGAAGTGTTGAATCATATACAAAATCAGCTTCCCCATTTTTTGCATAAACCATATCTTCACTATTTCCAAAGAAACCCTTTTTATCTTCTGGTATATCTAAAAAGAAAGTAGCATTTTTTATAACTTGACCATCTTTATCAATAGCTTTTATTTTAATATCATAAGTTTTTTGAGCTCTAACTTCAAAAATATCTTCATAAGGTGAATCTGTAATTTCAACTTCAAATTTTTTAAATTTAGGAAACTCTATAATAACATTTCCGCTATTTTCAACAGGAGTGAAGCTATCTTTATTTTCAATTTTATATCCAATAATCTCATTTTCAAGACCAATAAATCTTGAAGGGGGAGTATACTCTATCTTTTCACCTGCAATAACTTCTAACTTTGATAATTTTCCATAAACTGGATTTGTAAAAATTATATTTTTATTATCAGTTGAAATTAAAGATGTATCAATAATTATCTTTTCAGTAGATTTGACTTTAAATGTAAGTTTACTATCTTGAGTTTCATCAATAAGTTCTTTTGATAAATAAAATGGTATTTGAGTATTTTTATTTGAATATAGCCAAATACCCTCATTTTTACTTATCGTAGTAAATGCACCACTTGAGTAAGTTTGCCAAGATCCATTATATTTATAAGCTTCAATAAAATTATCAAAATCAAAAAAGTAGTAAGCATCAAGAGTATCCTCAATATCAAATCCAATTAAATTCCAACCTCTTTTTATATCTAAATTTTTAATTTTAGAACTATTTTCTATTATATTAAAACTATAAGAGTTTAAATTCGTTTTAGATTTAATCCAAAAGCCATCTCCAGCACTTAAAGTTTTAGGATTTGTAATCCAACCACTCTCATTACTAAAACTATAAATAGATTCAATTTGATTACTATTAAATGAACTATTAATATCTTTAGGATTTGATTTAAGACTCCAACCTTTTATTAAATTATAATCTATAACTTCTGCAAATAGAGATATAAAAAAGATAGTTAAAATATATATAACTTTCATTATTTTTCTCCTTCTATTAATTTAATTGAGTTAATTTACAAGTAGTGCTATCACACTCTATTGCATATACACCTAAAATTGCATTGTTACAATCATAGGATAAAGAGTTAGTAATTAAGTCGTGATTAAAAAAACATTCATTAAAAAGTTTAACATCTACTTTTACTCCATCTTCAAAATCACTAATTATATCTTTTAATTTAATAGACTGATTTTCAAAACTAATAATTTCAACTTTTTTAGTCAATGCAGTATCTTGTGTAGTTTTCATAGTTAAAAAATCTGCACTATTTGCATTATTTATATTAGTATGCTCAATTGTACCTTCACTTCTATATAAAGCATTAGAGAGAGTATCACTTAAACTAGCCACTATAATGGTAGAATTAGTTAGACTAGGGACATAACTAAATCCATTGTTAATTATATTATCATCATCAATAGTTGTATTTAAATCCCCTGTATCTAACTCTATGGATTTAACTAAAATAGTTTTTGTCCAATTTAAATTTTCATAAGAGTTATCTTTAAAATAGACATTTATAATCAAATCACTACTTCCTGCTTGATTAAAAGTTTTAAAATTAACAAAACTTTTTGCACTACTTAATGTTATTTTTGAAGTTGAATAACTAGCATCACTAAATTTTGCAATTGTTCCATCTGATGATGTTATAGTAATAAAATCAATTAAATCATCTTCAATTAATTTTTTAGTATTAAAATTTAGTATCTCATAAGAGAATGTATAACTATCACCAGTTTTTAATAGTGTATTAAAATCAAATACTTCTAACTCATATTTAGAGATAGCTTTTTCTGTATCAACTTGTTTTATAGGAATAGAAATTATTTTAATAAAAGCATTAGATGAGCTTTTTAAATAAGTAGTAATTTCAAATTCAATATTAGATATATTTTCATCTAAGTTATAAGTTTTAATTTTAACAGTTCCATTATTATCATATTTAATTATATTTGAACTATTATTTATTTTTGCAATATTTGGATTTAAAGACTTTATCTCTATATAATTGATGTCATTGCTATTAATTATATCAGATGTTTGAGCGTTTACTATTTCATAGCTTAAATTATATTCACTATTTGATAATAAAGCTGATGGATAAATTAGATTTGTAATAATATTTTGTTGATTATTATCACTATTATAATTTATAGAATAACTTTGAAAAAACCTATCTGTTTTATAAGTGGAATCTTTAGGATTGTTTAAATCAATAATTTTAATCTCTTTATCAGCAACTATTGTAAGATTATTTGAGAAACAATTTTGTGTTAAACTTAAATTAAAGTCCATACTTTTAGGACTTAAATCAAGAAGAGTTAAACTAGATGGATTTATATTAAAACTATCAATCTCACAATCAGCTATATCAATATCTATATTTTTAAGTTTAACCTCTTCCCAGTTAAATCCACCAGTAAAACCAGTTGCCCTAAAACTTATACTACCTGATATTTGAGTTCTATCCTCGCTATAATTTAAAGTATAACTATCATTTACTAACTCAAAACTATTTTCAGAAGTAGAACTACTTCCCCCTCCACAAGCTATAAAAATAAAAGGTATAAAAACTAGTAATAGATTCTTTATTAATTTCACATCAATTCCTTAAATAATAAATTTAGAAACATTTTACCATTTTTTAATTTATTATTTAAGTAAATTTAAGAAAAGTTATCTTTTACGATAAATTCTTTCAAAAATTTGTGTTCCATTATATTCAAATTTTTCAAATCCAGTTAATTCATCAATTGTAACTTTTGGCATTACAAACCAACGACCTTTTTTTTCAATTTTAATAGAATTTGCGATATAACTTCCATTTTTGTATTTTAAATTTTTTATCTTTTGGTCAAATTTTGTTGTTTCAGGTCTTGTAACAAGTAGTGTTACATTTGCATCTTTCACTAAATTACCATTTGATTTATCTATCACTTTAATTTTTAAATCATTTTCACCAAAAGTTAATTTATCATTGACTTTTATCTCATACTTTTGTATGAATTGATGTTGTGAGATTAAAATCTCATTTATATTTTCATCAACATTTTGATAACTATCTAAAAATATATCATCTTCGTGAACAGGATTCTCAACTGCTATTTTTATAGTAAAGCCTGAAGCTATTATAATACCTACTATCATTAAAATGACTGTATGAGGCCAATAGTTTTTCTCTTTTATAAACTTTTTTAAACTCTCCACTAATTTTTCCTTTTAAAGACAAATAAAAATGCTATAAAAAAACCAATTATCATAGCCCAAAATATATATTTTACAATGTAATAAATTATTCTACCAGAACTATCTATTGCTGTTTCTAAAGTTATATCATACTCATTTGCTAGCTCATCTATAAGTTCTGTATAACCATTAAATAGAGCTGCTCCATATTTAGAAGGAACTTTATCTTTAGAGACTAAAATTGGAATTATATAGTTATCTAAAATTTCATCTTTATCGAATTTATCACTTAACTCTTCTGAGCTTATAATATCGATTTTTTTCTCATTTTGTGTAAAAGTAAGAAGTATGAAAGGTTTACTTAAAGTTTTTACTATTTTTAATTCATAATCTTTAATATTTTGATTATTGATACTCTTTTTTGCTATTAGATAAACTGAAATATTAATTTTTACTTTTAATTCATTTGCCATCTCATTAATTTTATCGACTGATTTAAGGGGTAAAAAACCATCATTTTCAAGAACGAAAGAGGCAGATAATAAAGAAAAAGTAAGAGAGATAATAAATATCCCTCTTATTAAGAAATTAAACGACATCTATTTAACTAACCTACGTATAGGTGATTGTCAGTTGTGGTTGCCCATAAAGTAATAAAAGCCATTACAACTAAACCCCAACCAATAACTGCATCAAGTTTTCCAGCCATTTTTACTCCTTATTACTTTCAACATTACTTCCAACGATTACTAAATGTTTTTCGTTAGATACAGCAAATTTTTTAATTTCAAAAGGCTTATCAATTTTATAAAAATTTGTAGCTTCTGCACTTTGAACTGCTACTGCCTTTGTACCTAAAAATGCCACTAGCGATAAAAGTATAACAACCGCCAATAACATTCCTGTTATACCATGTAATTTAAAATATTGTCCCATCTCTATCTCCTAATTACCAATTGATAAGATATAAGTTCCAACTGCTTCATATTGGATATTAGAGAGTCTACCTTTAAATGATGGCATCATACCAATATGACCTTTTTTACCTTTATCAAGCACTTCTGAAGCAAACGCTGTTGTTCCATATTTACTTAAATCAGGTGCCATTCCAGCCATACCCATTCCATCTTCACCATGACAACCTGCACAAGTTACAAATAGTGCTTTACCACTCTCAACAAGTTCTGGGTTTTTAGTAGATTTCTTTTCTGAAATTTCAGCCATAATATAAGATGCAACTGCTTTTGCACTCTCCGCATCAAGCATTCCAGCTGGCATTTCACCTAAAGGATAGTTAAGTCCTTTAGAACCATTTACAACTGTATTTATGATTCCATCTTCGTGTCCCCATTCAACTAAGTTTTGAGCTTTTCCACCCATTCCTTCAGCTGTTGTTCCGTGACAAGGGGCACATTGAACTAAAAATATAGACTCACCCATAGCTGTTAGTGTCTCTTCATCTGCATTAGCCCATTTACTCTCAAATTTAGCGTTATGTGCTTGAGTATCCTCATTCCATTCGCCAAGTTGTGAATAAGCATTTACAGGATAACCAGCTAACATATACCACGCAGCCCAAATCATAAGAGCGAGTATACTTAAAGACCAACCAATTGGTACATCATTTTTATACTCACCAATACCATCCCAATTCTCTTCAGCAAGTTCACCACTTGCTGTATCATCTCTCATTTGCTTAATATATTTACCAGCAATTAAAACAGTTAATATTAAGATAACTACTGCGCCTAAAAGAGACAGAGCATTGACGCTATCATCTAACCAGCTCATCAAACTTCTCCTTTTTTATCTTCTTCTTTTTCAACTTTTTTATGCTCCTCTAAAGGAGCATCAGTTAATTCATCATTTAGAGCAAGTTCACCATATTTTTCGTAGTTTCTAATACCGTCTTTTTCACTTTTATATAAGTGATAAGTATAACTATATAAAATAACTACTAGAAAAATGGTAAAGAAAAAATAAGCATAAGCTTGAATTTCTCTTATATCTACCATATCCACATATATTCCTTAACTATTTTAAAGAGTTTAAATATGCGATTAATGCAACTACTTCTCTAATCTCACCTTTATCAAGAGCATCTTTTACATCTTGATTTTTCATATTAGAGACAATTTCTTGAGCTTCTACCATAGCTGACGCTTTAGCTTCTTCAAAAGTTCCAAGTTTTATATCAACTTGACCATCTCCATCTAAATCTTTATCATAAGGAGTATTAAATACTGTTTTTATAGTATAAGCTTCAGCATAAACTGTCTCAATATCTACATTTTGTTCAAACATATGTTTATATGCAGGCATAATTGAGCCAGGAACTACTGAAACAGGATTCCACATATGATTTTCGTGCCAATCAGTTGTTCTATAATTTCCAACTCTCATTAAATCAGGTCCAGTTCTTTTTGAACCCCAAAGAAAAGGTCTATCATAAGCATACTCACCACTTAAAGAGTACATTCCATATCTATCAGTTTCTGATTTAAATGGACGAACTAATTGAGAGTGACAAGCATTACAACTATCTTTTATATAAGCATGTCTTCCTGCAAGTTCTAAAACTGTATAAGGTTTTGTGCCTACTAATGGTCTTGACTGTTGAACAAAATCAGGAATAATTTCAATTAACCCTGCAAATGCGAACACTACAAAGACCCCTACTGAAAAGAAAAATGGGTTTTTCTCTAACCAATGAAACATTCTAAACTCCTTTTAACTTGCCATTGGGGATGCATTTGCTGGTTCTTTGTCAATACTTTTTGAGCTTGTAATAGTCATATAAATATTATAAGCAAACATAAAGAAACCAATTAAGTATAATAAACCACCAACAGCTCTGATTGTGTAATATGGTTGAAGAACTATAACAGTATCAATAAATGAGTAAGCTAAGTTACCATAATCATCGGCTGCTCTCCACATCATACCTTGAGTAATACCTGCAATCCACATAGAACTAAAGTATAGAACGATACCTATTGTTTGTAACCAAAATTGTTTTTCCATTAAAGCTTTAGAGTATAACTCTTTTTTGAAAAATCTTGGTGACATATGAAAAATTGCAGCCATAATCATAAATCCAACCCAACCAAGTGTTCCATCGTGAACGTGTCCTGGAATCCAATCAGTAAAATGAGCTAACGCATTAACTGACTTAATTGCTTGAATAGGTCCTTCAAGAGTTGAAAGCATATAGAATGTTGAAGCTAAAATCATAAATTTAATTAGTGGAGACTCTTTTAATTGATTCCACTGACCTTTCATTGTTAAAAGCATATTAATTGCAGAACCCCAAGAAGGTAAAATTAATATAACAGAAAACACAGAACCCATAGTTTGTAACCAATCAGGAACTGTTGAATAGATTAAATGGTGACCACCTGCCCAAATATAAACAAACATTAATCCCCAAAAAGCGAAAATGGATAATTTATATGAGTAGATTGCTTGACCAGCTTCTTTTGGTAAGAAGTAATAAATCATTGCAATAATTGGAACTGTAAGTACAAATGCAACAGCATTATGTCCCCACCACCATTGAACTAGAGCATCATTTGTACCTGCATATAGTGAAACTGAATGATACCAATCGCCATAACCTGAAATGAAATATGTTGGTACTTCAAGATTATTAAAGATAAAAAGAGATGCAACAGCTAGGAAACTTGCAATAAAATACCATATAGAAATATATAGTGTTTTTTCTCTTCTAACTGAAATAGTTCCAAATATACTAAGTCCCCAAACAACCCAAACAACAACAACCAATAAATCAATTGGCCATTCAAGTTCTGAATACTCTTTTGAAGTAGTAATACCCATAAATAGAGTTACAACTGCAACCACCATTAAAAGCATATATAACCAAAAGTGAACTTTAGCTAATACAGCTAAAAAAGGATGTTCAGCTAATGAAACCTTTAAAACTCTCTGTCCGATATAATACCAAGTAGCAAAAACACCACTTAAAGTAAATCCAAAAATTACACCACTTGTATGAAGAGGTCTTAGCCTAGAGAATGTACCATACTCTCCAAACAAATAGTTAAGTTCTGGAAATGCCATTTGAAAGGCAATAAAAACACCGATTCCCATTCCGATAATACCAAATAAAATAGCTGCAAATGAAAAACATTTCGCTACTTTATAATCGTATTCGATAGCAGCACCACCTGCTTGCATATCTTACCTCCTAGTGACTTAGAATACTAGTCGATAAAATTATAATTTCATATTGATGATAAAACGCTTAAAATAGATATAATAATAACTAATATTAAAAAATATTTTTAAATTTATCTATAAATCATCTTCATCATCTTCATCTAAATTCATCTCTTTTAAAAATTTATTAGGAGGTCTGTATCCTATTATTTGATATAATAACTCTTCATTTTTAGGTTCAATTAATGAAAAAGTTGGAACCATTCTAGAGTATAAGTCTTCTGGATATTCATCTCTGTCCTTATCTCTATCAATTTCTATAAATACATAATCTTTATTAATAGCTTCTATCACTTTTTTGTTTGTTAAAGTATTCTTTTTAGCTCTTTTGCACCAAGGACATATTTTTGTTGTCATCATAACCATTACTTTTTTACCATCTTTTTTAGCAATATCAATTGCATCAGAATAACTACCATCTATTTTAATAATTTCTGATGAAAATAGCATATTGATGCTTAAAAAAATTAATACTAAATACTTCATAATTTAACCTTAATAATAAAATTATAATTATTCTAACATTTATTTTCACAAAAATTTGTTAATTTAGTGTTAAGAGATTAATAATTTTTATTTCATATTTTTGATTATATCTTTTCATTAAAATAATCTCAACTGTTTTTATTAAACTTTTTGTAGAATTAAAAATCAACTCCATAATATTTTTAGCTATAATTTCTTTTAAATATAATAGTTTAAAGGAAAAATTTAAATGAGTAAAAAATTACATTTAGTATCACTTGGTTGTGCTAAAAATTTAGTTGATAGTGAAATTATGTTAGCGAAATTAAATGATTATGAATTAACAAATGAGGTAAGTGAAGCTGATGTCATTATAGTAAATACTTGTGGTTTTATAGAATCAGCAAAAGAGGAAAGCCTTAATACTATTTTAAATTTACACAATGAAAGAAAAGAGGATTCTGTTCTTGTTATGAGTGGATGTCTATCTCAGAGATATAAAGATGAGTTATCAAAAGATTTAACTGAAGTTGATATTTTTACAGGTGTTAAAGATTATGAAAAAATTGATAAATTAATTCAAGAAAAAAAGAGTATATTTTCTTCAGATACATTTTTAATTGATAATGAAGAGAGAGTTATAACAGGCTCAAATTATCACGCATATATAAAAATTGCAGAGGGTTGTAATCAACAATGTAGCTTTTGTGCTATTCCTATTTTTAGAGGAAAACTTCATAGTAGAGATTTAAAAAGCATAGTAAATGAAGTTAAAAAATTAATAGATAGAGGATTTTTTGATTTTAGTTTTATTTCACAAGATAGTAGTTCTTACTTAAGAGATAAAAAAAACAGTAATGGATTAATAAAATTGATTGATGAAATAGATAAAATTGATGGTGTCAAAAGTGCTAGAATTTTATATTTATATCCTACTACAACTTCGATAGATTTAATAAAAAGAATTGAAAAATCTCCTATCTTTCATAACTATTTTGATATACCAATTCAACATATTAGTGATAATATACTAAAAATTATGAAAAGAGGAATGGGTGAGCAAAAGTTAAAAGAGTTACTTTATAAAATAAAAAAACTAAAAAATGCTTTTATTAGAACAAGTATAATAGTTGGACACCCTAAGGAATCAATTGAAGATTTTAATACAGTTTGTGAATTTTTAAAAAAATTCAAATTTAATAGAGTAAATATTTTTGCTTACTCTGACGAAAAAGGAACACCATCTTATGAAATGGAAGATAAAATTGATAAAACAGAAATTGAGAGAAGAGTTAATATTTTAGAAAATATAGTAAACGAGATAAATAATGAGCAATTAAAAAATGATATTGGTAAATCATTTGAAGTTATTGTTGATGGAGAGAGTAATGAACACGAATATTTACTTAGTGCTAAAAAACTCTTTTGGGCACCAGAAATTGATGGTGAAATTTTAATTAATGATAGTGAAGTAAAAAATATTGAATATGGTAAAATTTATATAGCAGAGGTAACAGAGTTAGCAGATGATAGATTAATAGCTAAAGTTAAATCCAAATAATTATATGGATTTATCATCTAAAATTATTAAAAAGATTATGACTACAATTTTAAACATAAATTTAAAATTTAGGAGAAAAAATGATAGGTGAACTGTTAAAATTAATAGCTAAAGAGGTTTCTAACTATATAGATAAACAGATAAAGCTACCATCAGGTAAAAAGAGTGTAATTTTACATAAACCAAATAGTGAAAATGGAAATTTAGATATACCTGATAATACAATTTCACTTAGTTTGTTGAATATAGAAGAAGAGTTATCAATTAGAAATGCCACAGTACAAAAGCAAGTGATAGATGGTAAAGTTTATAAACAAGATCCTGCAGTAAATATCAATTTACAAGTTATATTTATAGCAAATTTTCAAAATGATTATATTAATGAGTTGAATTATATAACTAAAGTTATTGAATTTTTTCAACAAAAACCGGCTTTTACACCTATAAACACAAAAGGTTTGGAGGATTTAAAGATTGATACTTTGAATTTTAAATTAAATACTCTACCATTAGATGAACAACACAATGTTTGGAGTCTCATAGGTGGTAAATATACACCATCAATTGTTTATAAAATTGGAATGATAACTGTTCAAAATGATAAAAAATTAACTGATTTAAGTATTGTTAGAGATGTTGATATTAATGTGAAACGAAAAAAATAAATGAGTAATTCAGAAGTTATAAATGAAGAGTTAGAGTGGTTAGATAATTTAATTAAAAATAGAATAATGGAGTATTTTCAAACAGAAGACGAAGTGATAAAAGATGTAAAATTATTAGAGTTAAGTGAATCATATTACTATGATTTTATTCAAAAACATAACTTGAATTTAGACGAAAGAAAAATTTTAGCTTTAGCCCTAAGTGTTGAATTAGCACCAAATTTATTAGATATTTTTTTAACTAAAAATAAGTTATATGATACATTTTTCACAGAGTTTGGAGGGCTTTTAAACTCTACTCACCACGGTTTTATTCCAACTATTCAAACAGCACTCTTTTTATTATCAGGAAATAATAGAAAAAAATATATAAATTCACTTAAACTTTTTAATATCTCAAACAGATTATTTAAAGAGTCTATTTTAGATATTAATAATTTAAAAAGTGATATAAATTTAATTCATAATAGATTAACTCTAAGTAAAAGTAGTCTTAATTTAATACTTCGTGGAGTTGATTTATCACACGAGTATAGCTCAAATTTTCCAGCATCACTATTGACAACTAATTATGAATGGGACGACTTAGTTTTAGCTGAATACACAAAAGAGCATTTAGATGAGCTTGAGATGTGGTTAAATCATAGTGAAACTCTACTAAATGAGTGGGATATGTCAAAATCTATCAAAAAAGGTTATAAAGCCTTATTTTATGGCTCATCTGGAACTGGTAAAACTTTAACAGCTACACTACTTGGTAAAAGATTTAATAAACCAGTTTATCGAGTAGATTTATCTCAACTTGTCTCAAAATATATAGGAGAGACTGAAAAGAATTTAGAAAAAATATTTCAAAGTGCAGAACAACAAGATTGGATTTTATTTTTTGATGAAGCTGATTCACTTTTTGGTAAACGAACAAGCGTATCAAGTTCAAATGATAGACACGCAAATCAAGAGACAGCTTATCTTCTTCAAAGAGTAGAAATTTCTACTAGTTTGATTATTTTAGCAACCAATTTAAAAGATAATTTTGATGATGCTTTTTTAAGGCGTTTTCAATCGATTATATATTTTTCTCTTCCTGATGAGAATGAGAGATTAGTCTTATGGCAAAAAGGTTTTAGCAAAAAAGCAAACTTAAAAAATATTAATTTAGAAAAAATTGCTGATAAATATGAACTATCAGGAGCTAATATAATGAATGTAATTAGATTTAGCTCACTAATGGCTATCAATAAAAATACTAAATATATAAATGAAGATGATATAATAATGGGGATTAGAAGAGAAAAATATAAAGAGGGAAAGATTATTTAATATATTATATGAGGATAAGTTATGGTAAAAACTCAATTAAAAGAGAAAAAAGAGAGTTCAAATAAAAAAAAATCAAGTGGTGGAATAATCTCTCAAATGATTATGAATACTCCATTGATGCAAAAGAAAGCAAATGAACAAGCAAATCTTTTTGGAAATCATATATTACAAAAACAAGAGAATAAGACTGGTCTACCTAATAATTTAAAAAGTGGAATGGAATCACTTAGTGGAATGAATTTAGATAGTGTAAAAGTGCATTATAACTCATCTAAACCACAAACAGTTCAAGCTCACGCTTTTGCGTCAGGAAATGATATTCATTTAAGTTCAGGTCAAGAGAAACATTTACCGCACGAATTGGGTCATATTGTTCAACAAATGCAAGGTAGAGTTAAAGAAACTACTAATATTGGAGGAGTTGCTGTAAATGATAACCCTAGATTAGAGAATGAAGCTACTTCAATGGGAAATAAGGCTTTACAGATGAAAACAAACAATAATAAAAATTTACAAACAAAAATACAATTAAAAAATGTTCTTCAAGCTACCATAAAAGAAGCTACACCAACGACTAATGGACTTTGGGAAGCAAATATGAATGGCTCTATGGCTGGAGCTCCTGAAGTACAAAATAATAAATATCAAGCTGGTGCAAGAACTGGTAGTGTTCCTGGTTCAGCATCACCAGATGGTTGGTTATGGCTACAAGGACAAACAAAAATAAAAGGTAGTTGGGTAAGATTTCATTTAATAAATGAAAATATTGGAGGCAAAGGAGAAAATGCAAATTTAGTACCTACCTCACAACAAGTAAACCTTGGTAGTAAGTGGAAAAAATATGAAACAGCAGTAAAAAAGAAATATGATGATGCAGCTGGATATTGGATATGGAGTAAAACATATGTAACACCTGGAGGGACTGGTTATCCTGCTGGTTGGCCATCACAAATTACTGGTTATACAGAGTGGTATGATGGAAGTAATTGGCAAACTTCAGCAGACTTAACAACAACTTTAAATTTGAGTGCACCTGATATTACTGGTAATGGCACTTTACTATTAGATGAAGTAAATACTAGTACATGGAAAGTGGTGTTAGGTAGTACAAATTATTTAAATGATAAAGCATCTCTTTTAAGTTATTTAACAACAAGTGCCAATTCTAGTTTAGAAGATATTGATAGTAATTTAGATTCTTTATCCACTCATTATACAGGTTCTGATGATTTATATCTTGAATTTACTAAAAATGATTGGAATAATATAAGTTATGCTGTAAATCAAGTGCATAAATATGTCAAAATTCAATTATAAAACTTTATTGGGTAGTTATGAAAAAAATATCTTTAAAAGAGAAGAGAAAATTAAAAAAAGAGACTAATTCATTACAAGGTGGTGAAATAGCTCAATTAATGATAATGACTCCTTTAATGAGAAAAAAAATAGAAGAGAATAGAACTATTTTTGGAAATGAACCTATTTTAGAAAAAAAAGAAGTTATACAATTAATAAATAATAATAAAATTCTCTATTTAAAAGTTAAAAATTTAAAGTATAAAAATAAAAATGGCGATGAAGTTTTAATTAGAAAAATAGATAAAGAGTTTATTTGGAATAAAGTTTTAAAAGAACATCCTAAAAGTGCAACTGATTATGAAATAATAGCAAAGGAGATTGCAAAAGAGTATTTAGAACTTGATGAAGATTATATTGGTGTTAATTGGGATAAATATTCTAAGTAAAAAACTCAATTTTGTAATTTTTTATAAATAAAACCACAGTTTTATTTTAAACTTATTTTTATTTGTATAGAATATAGCGATTTTATCTATCAGGAGATTAACAAATGAACCACTTAATTAACTCTCTCATAATATGTGATAAAGATGAAGATAGAGTTACACTAAAAAGCTTTTTAAAAGCTATCAAACAGATAGAAATTTTTGAAATTCATAAATTAAATAAAATAGATAGTGTTGTAGAAATTATTGATGAACTTAAAATAGATTTAATTTTTGTAGATTTAAAACGAAGTAAATTTAGAGTAATTAAAGGTATCAAAAAAAGATACCCAAATATGATTATTATGCTAATAGATACTATTGACTATTATACATTTGAAAAAATTAAAGTTAAAGAGTATATAGATGCTTATGTAAAAAAACCTATTTTAAGTCATATATTTAACTTTAAAATCAAAAATTTTATTAATTTAATAAAAATAGACAGAAATACAGCACTATTTTTTAAAGAAAAAAGTGCAATTAACCTCTTTACAAAAAATGTTAGAAGTATGAAAATATTCTATTATATTACTAATGAAAATGATATGATGGATTTTGGAGGGTGGTTTTTTGATTACTACTACTCTCACGCAAAAACTATGACACTAAAGTCTCACGATATGTTAGAGTTTTTGTATAGAGTTATATCTTCAATTTTACAAAAAAAAGACAATTTAACACTAATTATAGAGAGAGCATTTGAAATTACTTATGTAAATATAGTGACTCCTAGAAATGTAGATGTAAGTATTATAGAAAAAAAGAAAAAAATTTATAAAGATAATTTAAAATATAAAGATGGAATATTATCTCTTAGAGTAAAACCTGAAGAGGATATAAAAGAGGAAGAGAAATTAGAGATAAGAGAGACTTCGATTATAGAAACAAGAGAGATAAAAGAGTCTCATAAAGAGAAAATTTCTGTCAAAATGGAAATTGAAAAAGAAAAGAAAAAAAAGAAAAAAAAAGAAAAAGATATTTTTATTAAAATGGAAATACAAGAAGATGAAAAAGAGGTTGCTTATATAGACCAACAAGATAAAGATTTACTTAGAAAGTCTTTTGTAAATAAAGTTACAGCAGAAGAGTTTTTAGCCGAATTTAGTGATGGAGTTGAAGAGATAGAGGAGTTAGATGATTTTAAAAAAGAGTGGATTGATGTTGAAGATATATTTGAAGATAAACAAGAATTTGATAGAAATATGTTGAATTCAATGGCATCTATTTTAAATGGTTATGCTTCTATAATTGGAGCATTTTACACATTTGAAGGACTTTCACACGCATTGCATTCATTAAGTAATATTTTGAGTAATGTTGATGATAGTAATTTAAATAAAAATAAAAATAGAAAATTAAGTATATTTTTAAATTCATTTAGAAGTGATTTAGAGAGTTGGAAAATAAATATTTTTGATGAGGCAATTACACAAGATATTCACTATTTAGATAGTTCACTATTAAGCTCTTGTATGAATATTGAATCACTTCTAACTGATACTCAAATAAAAGATGACGAAAGTGAATTGGAGCTTTTTTAATGGATAATCATAATTTATTAGCTATAATAGTAGCGACTCTTGGGATTTCAGTGATAATTAATTTAATATTCAAAAAATTTGCAATACCTCAAATAATAGGCTATATCTTAACAGGAACTATAATTACTAATTTATTTAATTTAAAAGTAACTGACGGATTAGTTCATATAGCTGAATTTGGGATTGTATTTTTAATGTTTATGATTGGAGTTGAATTATCTATTGATAAAATGAAATCAATTAAAAAAGAGGTTTTTGTTTTTGGTGGACTTCAAGTTATTTTAACGGGATTTCTATTTTTTACAATTTCAAAATATGTTTTTGATTTAGAGCTAAAAAAAGCCCTTATTATCGGTTTTGCTTTTGCACTTAGCTCAACTGCAATTGTGCTTAAAACTCTAAATGAAAATAGAGATATTCAAAAACCATACGGTATAAATTCTCTTGGAATTTTAATTTTTCAAGATATTTCAGCAATTCCTATTTTACTTATGGTAACAATACTAACAAGTAGCTCAAATGATTTAAGTTCAATTTTATTAGATACATCTATTAGTGCAATTATTGTGTTTTTTATATTATTTGTCGCAGGTAAACCAATTATGGCTTACTTTTTAAAATTTGCAAGTGAGAGTAAACTTCATGAGATATTTATCGGTGCAATTTTATTTATAGTAATGGGAAGTGCATATTTAGCTCACTATTTTGGTTTTTCATATTCACTTGGAGCATTTATTTCAGGAATGGTAATAGCTGAAACTCAATATAAACATCAAGTACAAGCTGATTTAGAACACTTTAGAGATATCTTATTAGGAGTCTTTTTTGTTTCAGTTGGAATGCAAATTGATATCTCATTTGCAATTGAAAATATTGTTTCTATATTAGAGATTTTAGTAGCTATATTTATAGCTAAAGCTATTATAATATTTTTAATTGTAAGAGCCTTTTCAAATAAAAAAACTTCATTTAAGAGTGCAATAGCTCTCTCACAAGTTGGAGAATTTTCATTTGCAATATTTGAGCTTTCTCGTGCAAATGGATTAATTAATGATACTTTAAATCAGGAATTAATTTTAGTTGTAGTTTTTTCAATGATTTTAACTCCATTTATCTTGAAAAATATAGATAAAATTACAAATTTATTTATAAGAAAAATTTTTAAGGAGACTCCAGTTGTTAATAAAAATAGTTTAAATAATCATATTATAGTCTGTGGATATGGATTAGCTGGACAGAAAATTGCTGAAAATTTAAGAGATATTAGAGCTAATTATGTTGTGATTGATAAAAATATTAAAGCTGTTGATAATGGAATAAAAAAAGGCGAAAATATAATTTATGGAGATGTTTCTAAAAAACATATCTTAAAAGAAGCTCATATAAATAAAGCTATTTCAATAATTGTGGTTATAAATAATGTAGAACAGTTAAGAGTTATTTGCGATAATATACTAGAACTTACAGTTAAAGCAAATATCGTCGTTAGTATTATTGACCAAAAAGAGTTAAATGAAGTTTATGATTTAAAAAATAAAATTAAAATAATAGATTATAGACTAGTTGTTGGAAAGGAAATAATAGAATCTGCTATGATATGTAAAATATAATTAATTTTATTTTTATATTTCCTTCTACTCAAAAATTTAACTTTATATTCTTTTATATTTTAACAATACTTTTACCATTAAACAGCCTCTTTGTATTTGTAAATAGCCCCTATAGTCGAAATCTTCTCATATAGAGTCTTAATTAAAATATTATCTGGCTTTTTTGGTA
>JADGEE010000137.1 GCA_016744535.1 Campylobacteraceae bacterium | reverse complement strand
TATTAATGTTATGATTTTCATTGTGAAATAACCTTGTTTTTATTGTTTTAAGCTCTTTAATTATAATGGTTATTTCACTTTATTTTGATAAAAGTATTACTATATACTAGCGCATTAAAAGAAGCTATGAATAAATTAAAAAATATGGAAGAAAAAGAAGCCTCATAATTTATTTGGCGTAACATCAGTTAGTAAGGAAACTGATAAAATCATAGTTTAATATCAATCAGATAAATAAAATAAAAAAGGACTACTTATGCAAAACTTTATAAAAAAAACTTTAATAATTTTACTTTTTTTAACTCCACTTTTAGCAAATCAAGAGTTAAATGTTTTTTATTTTTTTAATAGAGGAATAGTCTCTTATAATAAAAGTGATTCAAAACAGGCGATAAAATGCTTTAGCCGAACAATTAAATTAAATCCAAAATTTTCAGAGGCTTACTATAATAGAGGAATTGCATATTATGACTCTAAGAAACCAAAATTGGCAATTAAAGATTTTACTAAGGCTATAAATTTAAAACCAAATTATGCTGAAGCTTATAATAATAGAGGTTTTTCAAAACGATATTTAGGCGATTTAAAAGGTGCAATTGTAGATTTTACTAAAGCCCTAGAGTTAAAACCAAATTATCAAGAGGCTTATAATAATTTAGCTTTAACTAATCAACTTATAAATAAGAGGATAAAATGAAAAAATTAATTATTTTAATAGTTATGCTAATTTTAAATACAAATATTATTTTTGCTGGTTATGGCTCAAATGCTGGTTATAGCACTACAAAAAAGATAAATATTGAAAATCAACAATGGGTTTTAATAGCTTATACAGGAGGTAGAGAAGTAAATATATCTTCTAATACAGTATCCGCACAATATTCTATTTTAGGTTCAAGTGCTTATGATGGAAATATATCTTATCCAGCAAATTGGAATTATAATGAAAGCTCCGGTATTTCTGATGATAATGATACTATGAGAGTAAATGATGGAGTCGAAGATAATGCTACATTTAATATAGAAGTACAAAGCAGTTATTGGAGTCAATTATTAGCCCATAAAAACTTCTCTTTAAATAATATTGGAGAAGTTGCAGTTGAATTTACTCAAGACTCTTCTTTTATGAATCTAACAGCGAGTAGCGATAATGATATAAACTCATCATATCTTATGGAGATAAAATTAGATGGTACAGATTCAAGTACTGATACAATTTTAAAATTAAATTATAATGATAACTATCTTGGTAAAATTTTTACTCTATATCTTGATGCAAATGAATCAAATAATACAGCTTATACAATGACAGTAATAGATGGTACATCTTATATTTTAAATGATACAACAACACTTTCTACTAGACCAAAAACTTGTGAATTATTTGAGTTTAATACTACTATTGGAGATGGTGTAACTGATAATAATAATACTTATGGTGCTTCGCAGATAGTTCCAAATTTGGCAATATCTTCAAATGCTTATTATACAGTAGCTAAATTTAATGCAAAAGGGCAATCTTGGATGTTATATGAAGCTAATTTAACAGGCGATGGTGTAATTATGGATGGAGGACTACAAGATTCAAATGGTAGCGTAAATAGAGTTGAAAAAGGTAGTGCATATTGGTATAGAATGAACTTAGACTCTAGTGCTGATGTAAATATGTCTATTACTATAAAAGATGAAGATGTTGAAATAGATGATATTAGTTTAGAAGATGATTCTTGGAATTTAGTAGCTTTACCAAAAGGGCATATAAAACACTCTCAAGGTGGATTAATTATTCTTGGAACAAGTGATGGTGATACTTTAAATTTTACAGGAACAATTGGTGATACTGAAGATGCAAGTACAAATTCAATTATATTAAAAGGAGCATCCACATTAGGACACGCAAAAACTATAAATAGTTTTATTGATGGTAAAGATGGAAATGGAACTCTATTTGAAGTGCCAATAAGGGCTTATCCAATAAATTCAAAGAGTAGTATATTTCTTGTAGCCGATACTAAAATTGATTTTGAAATAAACGGTGCTACGAGTATATATTCAATTGGTGGCGATTTATACTCTAGTACAAGTGGTAAAACAAAATTTGGTGAGAGTGCAATAGCCATTCATATAAGTGACTTTATTAATCGTGTTGGAGTTGGTACTTTTACTATAGAGATACCTGAATTATATAATAGTTTTAGTGGTGTCGAAGTTAATTTATCAAATGTATCTCAAGATGGTTTAAGTTCTACTTATGGTACTGCTTTGGCTAATTTGCGAAATAATATAGAAAGTGCTATGTATAATCAAGCTTGTTTACATACAAAAGGAGATTATAATATCAACCAATTTGATAGTGATTTTGATGGTGAAGATGATTCATTTTTAATTGCCTTAAAAGCTAGATATGAGAGAAATACAACTGCTGATTTAAGTAATCCAACAGCTTGTAGTGATAAAGATGTTATAAGAGATGACTATAATGATAAATACTTGAGAATAGGAGTTCGAGAAAACACTTATATCACTCCTTATTTAGCTAAACTTGATAATAATTTTAGTATTGCACATATCATTGATACAAGTGGAAATATATATGCGAAAGGTTCATTAAGTACAGATACTACAACAGTTACAATAAATAATTTAAATTATTTAGGTTCATCTATTAATAGTGATAGACAGAACTTGTTTGATAATTATATTGAGTGGAATTTAACTAAAGAGAGTGACATAAATTCAGAGGGTAACTATATATATTTTGTATCAAATAGTAGAACTCTTAAATTAGCAGAATCAAATGTAAGTGAACATAATTTAAGTGGTGCTAGTAAATACTCTATTCTTTCACAAAAAGATAAAAATGATGTTTTAATGGATGTACATTATTTAACTCCAACAGAAAGAAAAGCTCAAATTTGGGCAAATGGTTATGATTTAAATTCTACTTTAGTTAAAGGTATTATTACTAATGTATTTACTTTAGCAGATTTAGCTCAAGCACCATTAGTTAGTGGAGGAAATTTAGCAAATGCAGTTGAGGGAATTGCTGGTTACTCTAGTACAAATAATCTAAATATTAATACTATATGGTCAGTGGATATGCCTAAAAGTGGTCCATTATATGATATAGTATCAAAAATGGGAAAACCTCCTAAGAGAATATTAACTTTTAGAAATGGTAAATATCTATCACTTAATTTAGAAAATACTTTGGACACATCAGAGTGGTTTAATTCTGAAAATTTATATTTTATCTCTGCGTTTAATGGCTACTGGATAAGAACAGATTCTAATATGGATAGTTACACTATTAATAACACAATAACTTCAATAGATAGTGAAGAGTTCGTACTTAAAACATCTTATGATATGTCAAGTGGAACTACAAGTAATTATATATTTAATAAATGGCTAATTAAAAATGTAGGATCAAGCAGTGGTTTTTCAACATCTATGCATAATATCTCTATTGCAGATATAAATATGAGTGCTAAGTTTACATCTGCAAACAGTGGAGGCGATAGATATGAAGTATTAATAGACCCATTTACATTTTCTGATTTTAATGAGAGTGGATTTAATGGAATTAGTAAATCTATCACTATTGCAAATGGTTTTGAATCTTCAATACTAGCCTCTCCCATTACATACTCTTATACAAAACCAACTCCACCAACTGTTATAGGAACTAATAATAATGTTTTAACTGTAAATGGATTAGATGGAACACTAGAAGTTCATTTATGTTATGTTGATGAAGTAAATTTATCTTTTACAAGAATAGCCTCATCGACCAACTCTTTTTTCAAGATGAAACCTCAAGATATAAATGTAAGTTCTCAATCAATTAGTAACTCTTATACACTAATTGGTAGCGATATAAATGAGACAAAAATTAAATTTTTTAATATTAAAAATAATGGTCTTAGTTCAGATGTTACAACAGTAATCTATCCACTATTTAATGTAGCATTAATTAATCCAGAAACTTCTGGTGGAGATTATAATATGAGCAAAGCTACCGTTAATGATTTAAATCAGACAGAGTGGTTTGATGCTGATGGTGATGGTTCTAAAGAAGCTCAAGTAATATATAATATTATTAGTGATGATGGAACTGATGGTCATTCAACCTCAACTCCGAGTAGATATGATATTAATGGCACTAAAATAACTCTATCTGGCACACACACATATTTTTCAGATACAAATGCAACTGATGGTATTCAAATTTTATCTTCACAAAGTGGTAAAGATGCCGTCTTATCATATAGACCAAATGGTGTAACAACTAATATAATATACACTGCGGACTCTTACAATATGGATATATATGATGGGTTAGAGGGAAAATATATAGCAGATATAGATTTTAGAAATAATGCTAAACATTATAAATATAGTGGTACTAAATGGTATCTATATAGTGAAGATACAAATAAAATTTATGTTGGTATTTTTGAAGTAAATGCCACTGGAGGAGATCAATTTGTAGATTGTTCAGATAGTGCTACTAATTGCAATACTTTAACTACAACCAGAACATTAAGTGAATAGTGTTTTAATACACCTCTTTTGCAAACTTATATAATCAATTATCCCCTCTTTTTAGTTGAGGAGATAATTATATATATATCTATGAGACTTAAATCTATTTTCTTTTCACTTAAGAGCTGATGTTACGCCAAATAAATTATGAGGCTTCTTTTTCTTCCATATTTTTTAATTTATTCATAGCTTCTTTTAATGCGCTAATATATAGCTGTTCTTTAAAATTATAATGGTTTGTATGAAACTTAGTTCTAAGTTTCTCTAATTTTATAAAAGCTAAAAATGTTAAAAATATATGATTTGATTGAGGAATAACTGTTTTTGTAGGAGATTTTTCAATTTTAAGATTTTGCTTTATAGATTTATGAAACTCTTCTACTCTCCACCGTTTTTGATAGATTTCACTTAGAGTTATAATGTTTAAATTAGTATCATTTGTTATAAGATATGAGTCCGTAGACTGGAAATTCGTGCCGTTTTTGACATATAATCTTGATAATCTAACTGGACTTGAACATCCCTTTAAATATACAAGACAATCCTTCTTTGCACTCATATCTATATCTCTAATTTTACTGAATTTTCCATTAATTCTATCTTCTTCATTAAAACGACTACTTTTTATTCTAAATACAAATTTTTTATTTAATCTTAGGTTTATATATTCTATATTCTCCTCACTACACGCCTATAAATTTTATTTATGTGAAAAATTGCTATAATTAACATATGAAAAATGTAATAACTTTAGAAAAAGAACTTAAAAATTATTT
>JADGEE010000136.1 GCA_016744535.1 Campylobacteraceae bacterium | reverse complement strand
ACTTTTGATAAAGATTTAAGTATCAAAGAAAAAGAGTTATTTAAATATTATTTTAGTTTAAACTTATCTGAATTGAAAAAATATTATAAAATAGATTTAGTTGTAGCTTCTAAGAGTGATAATAGAGTTATAGATAAATTAGCAAACAAAGAGAAAGTTTTTTTATGTAAAAAAGGTCTAAAATGAACAAAACTAAAGTTGATGATATGTTAATAGAGATGATAACTCCAAAGGTTAAAGAGATTGAGGAAAAATTTGGAAAAGGTGTTCTGTATGGAAGAAAAAAAAGAGATTAACGAAGGGCTTAAAGAACTTGGAAAAAGCTTAATGACATTATCAAACCTCTTTTTAATAGTTTTTTTCTTTAACACATATATTCAAAAAGATAATTTTAGCTTAATTGGTGCTATACTTTCAATATACACATTTATTTGCTTATATTATTATGGTTACTATTTTATCAACAAGGGAGGTAGAAAGTGTTAGAAGTTGGAATAATTGGTGCTATAATAGCTACCATCGTAATGATAGGTGCAATAATTTATGAAAAAAAACACCCAACATCAAGGGTATGAGTTAAAAATGAATGATAATATACTTCTTAAAATTGTAGCTTCAGAGTTAGAAAAAATTAAAGAGAAAATAGATAGTAATAAAAAGTTAAGCAATACAGAAGTGCAAACTTTGCTTTTGATGGCTATTAATATCAAATTTGATGATAGGTATTTAAAACTTATTGATAAAATTTTCCCTTAATTATACAGACAATTTAATAGGATTTTAATAAATGAGCGATAATTCAAATATTAATAGTAGTGCTTTTTTCAAAGGTTCACTAAAATTTCTCGGTGGAGTTGTTTTAGCTGTAATTGTTGGTTTAATATTGCTTTTTATAGATAGATATGATGAAGAGAATGGAATTATTAGTAATTTTATAAAAGAGACTATGCAATCTACCGTAAATAATGCTCAACAAGAGCGAGATAAATTAAAAAATGAAATAGAGGCACTTTTAGAAGATAAAACTACAAATAATAAATTAACAAAAGATAATATTGAAAAATTAAAAGATTTGTTAGTTGATTTACAACAACAAAAGAATATGTCAGATAATAATATAAATGATATAAAATCATCTCTACAAGGTTTAAATTTAAATTTTAATAATCTTGATAGTAGATTGAAAAAAATAGAAGATGATAGAAAAAAACCTAAATTATATAAAATCAATATTAATACTAATCCTTCTAATACGAAAATAAAACTATCTAAAAAATCAAAACAAATTGTTTTTCATCAAGGGATAAAATTATCAATTGGTAATTATAAAATAAAAATATCAAAGTCAGGCTACAATGAAATTACTAAAAATATATATCTTAATTCTGATAAAAGTTTTGATATAACTTTGAACCTAAAAGATTGGAAACCATATTATACTAAAGGTAATCAATATTTTCAAAAAGGAGATTATTTAAAAGCAATAGATGAATATTCAAAAGCTATCAAAATAAATCCAAATAATATAGATATTTATAAAAAGAGATTACAATCATATAAAGCAACAGGAAATATGAAATTTTTAGATAAAGTGTTTGAGGAGAATAAAAAGATAGAAGCTCTATTAGGATTTTAATCCCTTTCTACTTCTGCTCTCCAAATAAACTTTCAATAAAAGAATTATGAAATTTCTCAGCTTTGAAAAAATGATTAAAACTTTTTAATTTTATCTCTTCTGTATTGATATATTTACCATCTTTATCAAAAGCACTTTTGAAATAACCCAATTTTAACTTTTCACCCTTGTTAAATAATTTTTTAAATGGCTTATTTTTTAAAATTTCTTCAGCATCTTTCGTAAAGTATTTAAATTTTTTTTCAAACTTTTTATCATTTTTAATATCTGTGTAAAATAAATTATCCATATAAAAACCATAAATTATATCAAAAATAGCTTTTTTATCATCTAAAGATAAATTCTTCATTTCAGTTGATGAAATATTTTTTTTAAACTCTAAAATAGGTTGAGTAATTACAATTTTTTGAGAATTAGAATCTTCATAATAAGTTATGTAACTTGCAAAATTAAAATCTAAAAATTCTTTGGCAATTTTAATTTTATCTGAATGTATAATTTTTCCATACCTAGAATTTTTAAACTTAACAGATTTATCAACAATTCGATTAAGATAATTTATCTCTTTTGAAACATCCAAATCACTTTTAACACCATTAACAACTATTTTTTCACTTGAATTTAAAATATCTGCTAACCTTATATTAACCACTTTTTTAAAATTATCAGGGTAATAGATACCTTTTAAGGTATTTTTAGAATTACTCTCAATAAATATTAAAGAACTTGGTTCTACCTCACCCTCATCAAAAAAATAACAAATATAATTATACATATCTGTTTTATTACCACTTACAGCAACTGCTTTCATCAATTCAACAAAGTTAAAGTCTCTATTCTTTTGACAAGCCACTTTCCCAAGTCTATCACTACTACCTATAATTCTATTTTTTTTATGAAATTCATTTAAGTTAATTTTCACTCTCTCTTCAGTATTTTTATCTTTTAACTTTAAATCCCACTCACCCATTAAATACAACATTTTATTATCATTTGCATATAAACTTGATAGTAAAATTGGTAAAATTAACATAGATTTTTTAATCATAAGATAGCTCCTTAATGAGAATATTTTTCATATTGTCTCTAATTCGTTTTTGTGCAAAACACATCCAATCAAATCAAGTTCAACTTTTTGAGGTTCTATGTCTAACTCTTCACAAGTTGCTATATAATCATCAACTGCACCTCTAAAATTTAACTCTAGATTTTCCACACCTTGCATTCCATCATCGTAAGTAACTATATCGTGAATACCTATTATTTTTCCGTGAAAAAGGTGGTCATTTTCATTAAATTCAATAGAGCCATAATACCCATTATATTTTAAGTAATCACTCATTACTATTCTCCTTATTTTTTTCAAGCAATATTAACTCCCTTACTCTCTCAACTACATATTCAGGAACTTCTTTTTTAGGGTGCGGTTTATGAAAATTTATTATTTTTATTTTCTTCTCTTTATTAACAAATTTAACACCTGAAGAACCACCTATCGCTGAAATTTCAAAGTAATCGTAATAATTCATAACTTTTCTAACATCTTGTAGAGTTAATTTATTACTTGTTGGTTTTTTTAAAAACTCACTTAATATTTTATCTATTTTAGCCATTTTTCATAATATCATAAAAAGAATTTATCTCATCTTCTTGTTAATAGTATCCTCAATAATTTTTCCATTCACATCAACTTGATTTTTAATCCTATCGCTCATTTTATCAATTTCTGATTTGAGTTCAGATTTTAAATTATTAATTTCATCAAATGTTTGTAAAAAACCATTGGTATCATATTTATTACCTAACATTCCGTTTATAGCCTCATAAATTTTTTCAACTTTCCAATCTAAATCTTTATTCTTTTCAGAATTTTTATTTGCAGTCTCAAGATTTTCATTTAATTTTTTTAACTCTTTTAATAATAAAACTTGAGTATCTTCCTCTTGTTTTTTTCCTTCAATTCCTAAACTTTCTTTTATAATATCTTCAACATTCATTTTTTGACCTTTTTCCTCTATTCTACAAAAAAAAGCTTAAAAAAGTTAAAGATATTTGATTTTTAATTTTTTTGTGGTAAAATTTGCATAGAGGTTAAGGGAGAAGTCCCTTAATTATTAAAAATGATAGTTTCAAGAACCGTTAAAAGTGTTAGTAGCACTTTAACAAGTTGCTTAATCAACCATTTATGTTGGGTGTTCATATAACATCACCAACCTTTCAGCAGTCGGATAATCCTGACTAGCTGAACTCTATGCAACAGTTTGCCGACTCTTGCATAGAGCCAACAAAACTGCAATTGTAATTATATCAAAAAATCTTCAAATTTATTTTCATTTAAGCTTTTTTTTCTACCATCATAAAAAAAAGAAAAGGCTTGAATATGTTAGATATGACAAAAATTAGAAAACAGCATAGTATCACCAAACAATCTCTCACTAACGAAACGAAGGATATAAAAGTAAATCCTGACGGCACTACAGATGCGACAGAGGTATTCAAAGAGAATTTCGATGCAGAAAACATTACAGAACTGAAACCAATCAGAACAGCTCACGCATTTGAAAACACTACAACAATTTTAGGCAATACAGAAGCTTTTAAATCTCAAAAGACTACACAGTTTTCTGTACCACCACAAACTTATAATTTATATCGACATAGCGTTTTAAGGGAAACTCCTTTTAGAGATTTGGTTGAAAATATTCCGCAATTTGCAGAAACTATTAAAAAAATCAACAATGGCGATGAGGGACTTGAAAAAAGATTTAATGAGTTTTTAAATAATAAAGTTTATAAAAAAAATAAAACTAATATGCCATCTACTCAAGAAAATATTATCAATAAGAGAGAACTTGATGGAAATTTGAATAACAATCATCAATTAAGAGAGTTTAACTATAACCAACTAATTACTCAACCTGAAACTATTAAGATGAGGTTTGTTACTCACTTCTTAAACAAGATGAATTTTGATAAGAGCTTAACAGAAAATGAAATAAATATGTTAAAGAGAGTCCAAGAAGATAATAATCTATCAGCTGAAGATAAATTAAATTTTGTGAAAATTAATACTTTGAATAAAAAAATCAATCCAAAAGATTTAGAAGTTTTAAAAAATATCATTACAGAGATTGATGAGGTTGTTGAAATGGCTAATGAAGAGGAGCAAACTTATTTTCATCAGTTCAAAGAAGCAATTGCAAAACATAAAAACAGTCTAATTGAAAATATTAATTTTAACACAACTGCAACAGCTACTGAAAGATTACAAGCAATAGAAGATATTGGATTGCTCATTAAAAATGATGATAGTAACTCAAAAAATTTAAGAGAGTTGATTTACAATTCAGATGATAGTGAAGTTAAAAAGAAATTAGATTTGACAGATGAGACGCTAGAGTTGAGTGTTGAAGATTTAAAGATGATGGTTTCAGATAGAGAGAAAGAGATAGAGCTTATCAATCGCCATTCTGTTGCACTTGATATTGCAAACAATATAATCAGAGATGAAGAGTTGTTTATAAAACAGTATGGAGTTGGAGCTTTTGGTCAAGGTGAAGATGGATGGGAAACTCACGATAGGAGTCTTATAGTTAATAAACTTGATGAAGAAGTAGAGGCTTTCAATGCAGATTTTACAGACCCTAAAAAAGAGAGTTCAATCTCAAAAACTATTGATAAAAAAGAGTTATTTGTTGGAATTAACAATGGAATAGATAGATTAATAGATATTGGCACAGCAGATGCAACTGAAAAAGGTCAGCACCCTGATAGATATGATAAAAGTGATAG